>JADLGS010000067.1 GCA_020849205.1 Candidatus Falkowiibacteriota bacterium
CATTATCTCACCTTGATAAAATGAGACTAGATCGGAAAGAATGTCTTGCGCGGTAATGACGCCAAAAAGTTGATTGAGTGATGCGTCAACAAAAGAATACGATGCGCCAAAAAACGCAACGATACCGAGTAAGATTAAATATGGCGAAGAGAAGCTGATCGCAAAAGCTTTGCGAAAAATATTTCGAAACGAATTCATGGATTCCCCCTTAGGAATAATATGAGAGTAGTATAACACAAAAACGTCACCCGTGTAATGCAGTGACGTTTTTATAATTTTATTTTGATGGCTTTGCGCCACAAATCGCTTCAAATTCTGCGCGCTCAAGTGTTTCCTTTGTCATCAACTCTTTTACAACTGCGTCCATTTGGTCTTTGTATTTAGTGACAAGTGATACAGCAGTCTTTTTTGCTTCCTTAACAAGTTTTTCAATTTCTTCGTCAATCACTTGGGCGATACTTTCTGAATAATCGCGAGCATGAGCCAAATCCTTACCCAAAAACACCATGTCGTTTTTGTCGCCAAAAGTTCGAGGACCAAGGCGATCATTCATACCATACTCCATAACAATTGCTTTTGCGAGTTCAGTAGCTTTGCGTAAATCGCTTGATGGACCAGTTGAAACATCTTTGAAAAATACCTCTTCGGCCGCTTGCCCTCCCAAAATCATCGCCAAGTCTTCGATAAATTCTTGTTTCGTATGAAGACTCTTGTCTTGCGTTGGAAGTTTTAATGTATAACCACCCGCCCGACCACGAGAAATAATTGAAACCTTGTGAACCGGATCGGTGTGAGGTTGATAATGAGCGACAACCGCGTGACCAGCTTCATGATACGCAGTCACGAGTTTTTCTTTTTCACTCATAATGTGGCTCTTGCGTTCAGGTCCAAGTAATACTTTTTCGATTGAATCAAGGACGGTTTGATGCGCGATTTGTTTTTTGTTGGCGCGAGCTGTGGCGATCGCCGCTTCGTTTAAAAGATTTGCGAGATCTGCTCCAGAAAATCCTGGTGTTCGTTGAGCGATAACATCAAGCGCAACATCGCTTGCAAGTGGTTTGTCTTTTGCGTGCACCTTCAAAATCGCTTCGCGATCTTTAATATCTGGCATATCAATCACAACGCGTCGATCAAATCTTCCTGGGCGAAGTAACGCTGGATCAAGTACATCGGGACGATTTGTTGCAGCCATGACAATCACATTCACTTTTGTTTCCATTCCATCCATCTCAACAAGAATTTGGTTAAGCGTTTGCTCGCGTTCATCGTGCGAACCACCAAGCCCCGCTCCGCGTTGACGACCTACAGCGTCAATTTCATCAATAAATATGATACATGGCGCAGACTTTTTTGCTTTCTTAAACAAATCACGAACACGTGAAGCACCAACTCCCACAAACATCTCGACAAACTCTGAACCTGAGATTGAGAAGAATGGCACTCCAGCTTCGCCAGCTACTGCTTTTGCCATGAGCGTCTTACCAGTTCCCGGCGAACCCATGAGTAACACACCTTTTGGAATCTTTGCTCCAAGTGAAGTAAACTTTTGCGGATGTTTTAAGAATTCAACAATTTCTTCGAGTTCAATCTTTGCCTCTTTGTTCCCCTCAACGTCAGCAAAAGTGATTTTATTCTTCGCGTTTTGATTAAACATTCTCGCTTGCGTTTGTCCAAAACTCATAGCTTTGTTGTTTGCTCCCTGAACTTGTCGCAAAAAGAAAAATATTACAAACAAAACGATCACGAATGGCAAAATGAATGGAAGCCATGAAGTAAGTGAAGCGCCAACTCCTTTTTCGTTATCGACGCGAATATCAACTGTTTTTAATTCTTCCGCAGTAACTCCAAGATTTGTAAGCATCTCCGAAACAGATTCACTCACCTCCTTGGTAGCAATTTGCTGCTTGTTGTCTTTTGTTGTGATAAACAACTTAGTGTTTTCTTTCACGACTACACTGGTAATCTCACCAGATTTAACCGCAGACGCGACTTGCGAAAGCGAGACAACGGTAGGTTCATTAAACGAAGGAGTGATCATCGAAAACACACCTAGTATGAGAGCGAGCACAACGAGCGCGGTAATAAATTTACCAAATAAATTTTTCATAGATTATTAGTTTTTTACTCAACTAGTGTATCAAATAAAACAAATATTTTCTACTAGACAATTTTTACAAGAGTGGCATACTTAAATTCTAGGAGGTGTACGTGAAAAAACTTGCATGGAATCAGCTTTTTATCGGGTTATTGGTGGAAGTTGGCAGCATCAGCTTTTACAGGTTTATTCAAAAATCAGCTCCGGGTAAATACGATTTCATGACGCAATTGGACGTCGCTATTCCATTTATTCCAGAATGGATATGGATCTACGTTTCAATATTGCCAATATTTTTGTATGCTGCGCTAACGCTACAAAAAGAATTGTTCCATAGTACACTCAAACGTGTGGTTGTAGCGCACTTTCTATCGTATCCGTTCTTTTTTCTCCTACCTTCAAACTATCCACGCCCTTCAATTGAACATCTTTCCGCATTTTACAATTGGGGTTATGGTGTCATGCACACTATTGATAATGTAAACAATACATTTCCCAGTTTACATGTATCGATTACGTGGGTGATTTGTCACATGCTCAAGCGAAACGGAATGCGGGGGTGGATGGCTTATGGATACGCAGTAATCATCAGCGCTTCGACGTTGTTTACAAAACAACATTATGTCGTTGATGTGCTCGGCGGAGTGCTCATTTTTCTCGTGACATTAACGCTCATTAACTTCAAACAAAAAACAATACACGAAACATAACGCAAAAGGAGGTCGCAAGACCTCCTTTTTTCTATGGGCGACTAACGAGAATCGAACTCGTGACACAGGTACCACAAACCCGTGTTTTACCACTAAACTATAGTCGCCATACCTTATAATCCAGAATATAGTCTGGGAACTTTAGACAAAATCTAAACTTCTCAAATTACATTTAGCACTTTGCAAACCAAGTCATCATCTCTCTCCTACCAGAACGACTTTTAAGAAAAAGTTCTCTTAATCTTGCTTCTTCGACGGTTTCATAATCCTCTAATTTGAAGCATGTTAGTGGAAGGCGATGTCTCGTGGCAGCAACCTTTCCCGTTGTATGTTCTTGAAATCTTCGAGCAAAATCATTTGTCGATCCGACATACGTTTTACCATCTTTTTCGCTTACTAAGACGTATACATATCCTTTCATAGCCACTACATTTAATAAACCCGGCCGTAATGATTACATGCCGAGCCATGTGTTTTACCACTAAACTATAGGCATGCCTCGGCAGGTACTCCTGACGGGCGCCATGGTGACCACGACTGGAATCGAACCAGTGACCTACAGCTTAGAAGGCTGTTGCTCTATCCAACTGAGCTACGTGGTCGTTTTCCAATTGCGGACTAGTGTAACTAGTGGAAAAAGTGTACCGAAAATAAGCGGTTATGTCAATTCCATTGATTTCAAATTTTTTGACACTTGACGAAATCTTATTTTTATCGTACATTGATATGGTTGTTTGCCCAAACAACTATATATAAACACTCACATATGGAGGTATTATGGGCGCTGGATCGGTAGAAGATATGCTGAAGAATTGTAAGGCTACGATGCGCTGCGACAAGGAAACCGGCAAAGATGTCATCGTTTGGATGACTCCGGAATTTCCACCGCTGAGCGTCGCTACAGCAACGCTCGATTGCTTGCAAGGCGAAGATGACGGCAACCTTGAGTTGCGCGTGCACCGCCCTGGCAATTCGGATATCGTTTTTGTCGGCGAAGAAGCGCGTACTATTATGACGCACGCCATCGACGTCGAGGATCTGGAATTTCAGATCCACGAGAAGGTCGAAGCTTCGCAACCCACCGCACCTGAGCAAGGAGCGGGCTATGCTGACGACTGCGCAATGCAGTCAGCGTAAAACTTTTTTCGAGCATGGCTTGGCCGGCAGACATTCTGCCGGCCTTTTTTTATCTCTCAAATTCTATCCATCTCACCTTATCAACTTTATCTAAATATTTTTTTATCTTATCTGCCCACTCGATAATAACTAATGTATTGTGTTGATTGATTTTTGCGTCGAGACCAAGTTCAAAAATCTGTTCTTCGTTGGTAATACGATATGCGTCCATATGAGTAATGTGAGAAATATTTTTGTGATGCGCTTCGTATTCTTTCATAACGACAAACGTCGGAGAGTTTACAACACTTGTCACACCAAGTTCTTCACACAACATTTGCGTAAACGTTGTCTTGCCTGCGCCAAGATCGCCAACCAATGCCAAAACTTCACCACCTTGAAGTGATGTCGCAACTTCATGCGCAAAAGCACGAAGCTCGTCTAAGTTTTGAAATGAATATTTCATCGTATTTCTATAGAAAGATTTGGTTTTGACATGACAGCAGAATAATCAACTGCTTGCGCGCCGTTTTGCAGTTCAATATAGGCAGATAAAGCGATCATAAGCGCGTTGTCAGTACAGACCTCAAATGGTGGGATAA
Source organism: Candidatus Falkowiibacteriota bacterium (assembly GCA_020849205.1). Lineage (GTDB taxonomy): Bacteria > Patescibacteriota > Patescibacteriia > CAIXNZ01 > JADLGS01 > JADLGS01. The sequence goes on from JADLGS010000067.1 coordinate 4,524, forward strand.
TTACTTCGCACGAATTACTAAATCGTGACACTAATTCACTTCGCAATACCCTGTTGGCACTCACGCCTCCCGCCATACACAAAGTCTTTGATCCAAAATCTTGTACAGCTTTGACAGTCTTTTGAAGAATTTGTTCAAGCGCAACATATTCAAAGCTCGCGCAAACATCAGCAACACGTTCGTGTACATCATTTTTTTTGACGAGATCACGAACCGCTGTCTTGAGACCAGAGTAACTCACATTGTAATCATGGCTATGCTTCATCGCGATGGGTAAATCAAAACCATGCACATCACCCTGTTGCGCCATTTTTGAAACATGTGGTCCACCGGGATACGGTAAATTAAGCAGTGTCGCCACCTTATCAAACGATTCTCCAATCGCATCATCCAAAGTTTGGCCAATAATTTTCATTTCCACTGGTGTTGTAAAATGCACAAGTTCAGTATGTCCACCAGAAACTAAAAGTCCCATCATGGGAAATTTCACATCTCGATATTTCTTTTGCTCCAGATCAAAAAACGCTGTTTGTAGATGCGCGCGTAAATGATTGATAGCCACCAAAGGTTTGTGATATGCCAAGGCTAAAGATTTGGCAACCTGCACCCCCATCATAAGCGAGCCAATAAGACCAGGACCATAGGTGACGGCGATGCAATCTACATCCGCAATACCCACACCTGCCTTTGTAATTGCCTCATCAAGCACCCAAGGAAATGTCTCAACATGCTTGCGTGCCGCAACCTCTGGCACAACGCCATGAGTTTTTTGGTGAATCTCAATCTGCGAGTAGACGACATGCGACAAGACTTCAAAATGCGTATCAAAAAATCGAACAAAGGCAACGCTCGCCTCGTCACAACTTGATTCAATAGCCATAATTAATTGCGACTCTTTTTTCATGGCATTGTTGTACCATATCTGGACGCTGGGTGTCTAGTGACACCCGATGCTGGGATATATTGCATTATTTTACCGCTTATGATAAAAAACGATATCAATGCTCTTTACAAGGAGATGTTATGCAATTATCGACTACGGAAATTAGCGAACGACAAGACTTTATTCAACAATACTTTGGCACGACAAAAGGCTTTGTTCGAAAAGGCAAACAACCACCGCCAATCGAAACCATTCAAGAAAAAATTACCATGCTTACAATGCTTGGATTTGTGGATCCGTGTAAAATAATTCGAAAGTATCCCGGTGTGTTGGATTATTCACAAGAACGCATTGGTAATAGAATTGATGAGCTGCGCATGATTGGATTTTTACGACCTCACAGACTCATCACTCGTTATCCAAAAATTCTTGATCTTAGTAAGTCGCTCATTGAGCTTAAACTACTCAATCTCACCATGCTTGGATTTCACAATCCGCGCCTTATGGTTGTCCGATACC
>JADLGS010000068.1 GCA_020849205.1 Candidatus Falkowiibacteriota bacterium
AATTGCATCATCGTCTTGATTTGTAAGTAGAAAAAACGCAGCATTAGCATGATCCATTCTGCCCGCCGCATTGAGACGAGGCGCAATTACAAATCCAATATCGTATGGAGTTATAGGCGTTGCATCATTAACGACCAACCCAGCTAATTCCATTAATTTTTTGAGCCCCTTTCTTTTTGTTTTTTGTAAAACTTTGAGGCCATACGTAATCAAAATTCTATTTTCATCTAAAACACTCATCATGTCTGCAATAGTGGCGACCGCAACTAAATCAAGCAACCACTTATCATATCCTTTTGATAATCGTGGCGTGGTAGCCGTTGAGTCAATGACACATAACGCCTGAGCAACCTTAAAAGCAACTCCTGTGCCACATAAATAACCAAACGGATAGTGATCATTAGGATTTTGGGGGTTTATCAAAGCAAATACCTGCGGAGTGTCTTTTGGAACATGATGATGATCGGTAATAATGACATCAATGCCAAGCGATTGCGCGTATTCAAGCGACTCTTTGTTAGCGCTTCCACAGTCAACGGTAATCAATAGATTTGTTTTGTTGCTGGCAATCGTTTCAACTGTTTGCATAGCAACGCCATATCCCTCTTTTTCACGATGCGGAATATACACATCAACCTCACCGCCTAAATCTTTGATAATTTGAGACAAGAGCGCGCTTGAACAAACACCATCAGCATCATAGTCGCCGTGAATTGTAATTTTTTCTTTGTGAGTAATAGCATCAAAAATTCTTTGACATGCTTTGCGCATGTCTTGAAACAAAAATGGATCATACAAATCTTCGTATTTTGGATGCAAAAAAGAATCGCGACTTTGCGGCGCAACGCCTCGTGCCTCAAGTAAGGTTTCCAATAACCCTTGAGTGCAAAAATGTTCACGTTGTGGCAAAAGACTCCAACGCTTCAAATTTCCTTGCGGTATCATATGTTACAACGCCAATGATGAAATGAGTGGCGTCAATCCTGACAATAAAAGTCCAATAATAAGAAATACAGCCAACACTGCCATGATTTTTTGTCCTTTTATGCGTTTATTCATAATTTATGCTCGTAATACCTTTAAGTATACATCAGTTGGAATATCAACGCTACCAGCGCCATGTTCCATCATTTTCTTTTTACCCTTCTTTTGCTTTTCGAGTAATTTTTTCTTACGCGTAATATCTCCACCATACAAATATCCCGTTACGTCTTTGCGCATCGCCGATAAACGCTCACTTGCCACAATCGTTCCACCTACCGCTGCCTGCAATTTCACGACAAACATTTGTTGAGGTAAATTGTCCTTGAGTGTCTCAACGATTTTTTTGCCAACTCGATGCGCGTCATCGCGATAGACAATCATCGTCATTGACTCAACTATTTCTTCAGCAACCAAAATTTGCATCTTAACAACATCCGCAACTTGATATCCCGCAAACTCATAATTCATCGATGCGTACCCCGAAGAAACTGATTTAAGTTTGTCATAAAAATCAGTCAAAATCATCGAGAGAGGAATTTTGTAATGCAAAACTGCGCGTTGATCAATAACGGTTCCCGTGTTGCTTGGTGTTAAGTATTCAGTATTTTCATATATTCCACGTTTTTCTGCGACTAACCCCATGATTCCACCGATAAATTCAGAAGGAACAACAATATCAGCTTTGATCATCGGCTCTTCAATCGAATCAATAAAATTTGGTTCTGGTAAATCAGCGGGAGATTTAATAAAAATTTGATTTTCCGCTAACTCTAATTTCTGATCCCCTACTGCTTTCATTTTTAATTTTGCTTCTAAATCTTTGGCAAGTCCACTTGATCGTAGCGTTACTTTGTAAGCAACTGATGGAACAGTTACAACCAAATCAAGATTAAATTCACGCGCGAGACGCTCCTGAAAAATTTCTAAATGCAAAAGTCCCAAAAATCCACAACGAAAACCTGAGCCAAGCGCCGGTGAATGCTCTGGTTCATATTGGAGAGCTGCATCGTTAAGTTTAAGCTTTCCAATTGCTTCGCGTAAATCATCATGCTGATCGCCGTCTTTGGTAAAGATACCAGCAAACACCATAGGCATCGCCTCTTTGTATCCCGGCAACCCAACCACCTTTGTATTGCGTACGGTAATAGTATCTCCAACGCGACAATCTTCAACTTGTCTAAGTCCAGTTACCACATAACCAATCTCACCTGTTGAAAGTTTTTCCTGTGGGTCAAGTTTTGGACGAAGAACTCCAACCTCAAGCGCTTGTAAATCTGAGTTCGTCGCAACGGTATGCAATGGTTCATTTTTACTCATACTTCCATCAACAACGCGAATATACGCAACTACACCACGATAATCATCATAAAATGAATCAAAGATAACGGCGCGAAGTGGCGCGTCTGCATCTCCCTGAGGAGGAGAAACTTTTTCTATAACTGCGTCAAGAATTTGTTCAACGTTTTGACCAGTCTTACCCGATACACAAATAATTTCCTCTTCTTTGCAACCCAAAAGATTTACAATCTCTAGTTTTGTTTTTTCAATTTGCGCGTTTGGCAAATCAATCTTGTTGAGTACAGGAATGATATCGAGATCTTGTTCAATAGCTAAATACAGGTTCGCAATTGTTTGCGCTTGAATTCCCTGCGTACAATCAACGAGCAACACTGCTCCTTCTACCGCAGCAAGCGAACGAGATACTTCATAATTAAAATCAACGTGACCCGGTGTATCAATAAGGTTGAGCTGATACCCTTTCCACGTCATTTTTGCTGGTTGAAGCTTGATAGTGATACCGCGCTCCTTTTCGAGTTCCATGGTATCCATCACGCGATCCGTCATTTCACGCTTTGACACCGTATCAGTCAATTCCAAAAAGCGATCAGCAAGCGTAGATTTACCGTGATCGATATGCGCGATAATGCAGAAATTTCGAATGTTTTGCATATGTCAGAAGTCAGGAGCCAGAAGCCAGTTAAT
>JADLGS010000069.1 GCA_020849205.1 Candidatus Falkowiibacteriota bacterium
AAAACAATAAATCAATACAACGGTGAGGGTTGTACAATAATTAAATGTATGATATTATCATATTATAATATAATACATAAACAATATGTCTACAATTTCAGTACCATTAAAGCCTGAATTAGAAAAAGGATTAGAACGTTTAATTAAACAAGGGTACGGATCAAACAAAGCCGATGTTTTACGTCGCGCGCTCGAGAAACTCATTGAGGATGAAGCGATTCAAGCAGTTTTGATATCTGAACAAGAGGCGAGAGAAGGAAAAATTTTACGTGGAGATTTAAGAAAATTACTTGGGTATACGAAATAGAAGTATGCTACAAATAACGTATACCCCGCATTTTTTTCGACAATTTCAAAAACTTTCAAAGGACTTTGGGTTAGAGGTGCTTGAGAAAATTGAATTATTAAAAGAAAAGAAAAATCACAAACTGCTAAAAGTGCATAAACTAAAAGGAATTTTAGCTTATAGATATTCATTTTCTGTTTCTTATTCGTATCGTATTATTTTCACTTATAATCCCAAAAATAAAAATGAAGTTTTATTGCATGCAATAGGTGATCATGATGTATATAAAGAATAAAAAAAAGCCCCTCAACTATGCTTGGGGCTTTTGTGTTTAGAGACCTATGAGAATTATTCCTAGAATAATTGACGCAACTCCAATGATTTGCGTGAATGTGAGTGAATCGCCAAAAAAGATGATTCCGCACAGCACACCAACAACTGTTGTTGAACCATTAACGAGACTTACGCTCAGACTTATGGGGAAGGTGCTCGCGAGAATGTTGTTAAAAAACTTCGCGCCTGTGCCCATAGCGATACCCGCCAAGACAAAAATCATCCACTGAAAGCTTGTCAAAGAAATGCGTTGTCCTGAGAATGTTGATGTAAGTAAGGGGATGAGCGCGGAAAGTGAAACGATGAACATACTTAGTGGCGATCCGTCATTACCAAAGCGTTTAATGATTGGCCACGTACCCCAACACAGAATGGTGATAACAAAATACATAAGTAGATCAGTGCGCATATAACCTCCTGGTTGCATGAGTATATACGCTCGTTGAAAAAATGCAAGCGAATTGCTATACTACAGTCTCATTACAACCACATGTTACCAAAAAAGCAATTAGCAACAATTTTTGCCATAATCGCGACGGAGATCGTGGGGTTTGGGTTAATTATTCCAGTACTTCCACAGATTGCGATGAATTTTGAGGCAACCGCAATTGAAATCGGGTGGCTCGTTTCGATTTATTCGCTTATGCAATTCGTAGCGACTCCTGTTCTTGGATATTTGTCTGATATCTATGGCCGTAAACGTCTTTTGATTATCAGTCAGATAGGTACGTTGATTTCGTATATCATGCTCATACTCGCACATCAGTACTGGCTCCTTTTCATTTCACGCATGCTCGATGGTATTACCGGTGGAAATATTTCTGTTGCGCGCGCATACATTACTGACATTATTCCCAAAGAAGAACGACCACGTGGTATGGCGGTGATTGGTATGGCGTTTGGATTAGGATTTTTTGTCGGTCCATTTTTGGGGAGTATCGTTTTTGCGCTTGGATATTCATTTACACTCGTTGCTCTCATTGCGGCGGGACTATCGCTTACTGCGCTCACTATGACTATGGTGTTTATCAAGGAGCCAGTACAACACGTGCAACGAGAAAAGCCTACCTACAATTTCATCGCAACGCTTAAGCATCCTGCGGTCGGATATTTACTCGCTGGTCATCTTTTATTTTTTACTGTTGTAACGGGGTATCAATCTACGCTCGCAATTTTTACCTCAAAATTTTTGGGATTTGATGAAGCGCAAAACAGTATGTTGTTTGCGATTATTGGTTTAAGTGTTTTGGTGGCGCAGGGAAGTATCGCAACTCGTGGCGGAAAAAATCATTTCAAAATGTTGTTTGTGGGAGCTGGAATTTTTTTGACAAGTTTGCTTCTTCTTGGCTTTTTCCCAACTGCGATTATGTTGTTTGTTGTGGGAGTTGTGAAGTCGTTTGGTCACGCGCTTGTCGGATCATTTTTACCTGCCATTATCGCGAATGTGCGCAAGCGCGATTCTGATGGTGAATTGATGGGAATCTATGAATCAATTATCTCGATCTCACGCGTGATTGGTCCACTCATTTTTACCGCACTCTTCGTCTTTGGTCCGCAGTTGAGTATGACAATAATGTCTTGTGTGGGTGTTGTGGGAGTGGTATTCTTTAGGCTAGGAGAACGGAAAATTAAATCTTTAGCGTAAAGTAATTATGAATTTTCATTCAATGTTCGTCCATTTCCCAATCGCGTTGCTCATGATCTACAGTCTCTTTGAGTTTGTGTCGTTTAAGTTTATTACAAAGTACGAAAATTGGTTTTACATCAAAGCAACTTTTTTGATCATTGGTTTTGCAACTGCTTTTCCTGCATTATTGACTGGCGGTATTCTCGAGGATTTGTCTGAAAGACAGGGAACCTATGAACATCGTCTTATCGAACTCCACTCAACATTCGCAGGCGCAACAACAATCTTTTATGGCCTCATCGCGTTTGTGTACATCATTGCACTCATCGCGCAAGTCGCAAAAGTGAGAAACTACGTCGCCCTCCTAAATTTTATGCCTGCATGGTGGGGGAATCTCTTCCAAGACGCATGCCAAAACTGCGTCGCCATCATAAAACGCCAATACCTCTGGATCACCGCCCTCATCGGCATCATCTTAATTTCCATCACCGGTGGCCTCGGCGGAATCCTCTCAAGCGGCCTTGGCGTCGACCCATTCGCCGACGCAATCTATCATTTGTTTTTCTAAAAAATAATACACATGCAAAAGTCAAACACATTTTTATTACAAGATATTGCTATTATTTTTTTTAGCATCGTTGTTGCGGTATTACTTGAAACAACAGGATTGTTGAATTCCATTCTTTTGACTTTTAAGGGTTATGAATTTATCGAAAGTTTTGTTGCTGGAATATTTTTTACCTCTGTTTTTACTACTATTCCAGCTATCGTTGCGTTGGGTGAAATTGCGCAACATTCTAATTCATTTTGGACAGCAGTGTTTGGTGGCTTTGGAGCAGTAGTTGGAGATTTAATTATATTTAGATTTGTACGTGATCGTTTGAGTGAAGATTTACTTCATCTTTTAAGACAAAAAACCGGGTGGTTTCGTACATGTTTTATTTGCAGATCACGACTCTTTCGTTACGTAACTTTTTTGATTGGTGGTTTAATTATTGCATCACCATTACCAGATGAACTTGGTATTACCTTACTTGGATTTTCAAAAATGAAGTTAAAATGGTTTATTCCAATTTCTTATATATTTAATTTTATTGGAATACTTTTAATTGGGTTGGTGGCAAAGAGTTTGGAATAATTTTGATTTCAATAACTGGCGGATTGGAAGGAATCTTATCGAGTGGCCTTGGCGTAGTCCCATTCGCCGACGCGATATATCATTTGTTTTTTAAATAGAATTAAAAATCACCCTTCGATACTCTCAGGGTGATTTGTGATTAATGTCTGAATTGATGAATGAGCGACTTAAATAGATAAATTTTCCCATCTACATTTTGTACTGCGATGCACCTGTAGAGATCGTAATTGCCCCAATTATCATTAGTGGCAAAATCATCTTTTTCATCAAAGACTGCAAAGCATGTTTTGTGAGTTGAATTACTGATTTGCAGCCAAAGCGCAAGCTCTCGATCCAAGTGCAAATCTTTGAGTTGACCCTTTGAGTACCAATCTTGACGAAGCTCGCTCAGAAAAGTGTCAAGCTTTCGCTGACTATTGATAATGGTAAAATCTTTCAGTTCTGGCAGTGTCGATAGTTCAATTTTTGACATTTTACTCCCCAGTGCTTGTGTTAAAAAGTGCAATTTCAAACACCTTAACTTATACGTTAGATTATGTAAAGTACTCTTCAGTATATAAAAATACCACTCACCTTGAGTAGTATTTTTGTTGCATAAAAATGTATGTATGCTAAACTAAAAATACTTTTGTACAAAACTTTAAAAAGGGGATTATATGACAACACAAGGTGTTGATTCAGTTGTAGCTCAGATTCGAAGCCGAACTGAGGTTCTGTTACATGCAGATTTACAAGCAGGAAATGCTCGCCCACGAGATTACTATTTGGACATGGCACTCTCCGAAATCCAAATAGGCGACCCCCGCCTACAACCCTGCCCACAACTCCGTACTGACTCAATTCTTCTCCCCAATCATCGCCACCGATAACACAAAACGCCCCAAGACACATTTGGGGTGTTTTTATTTTTCATACACTATTGACAATGTTTAAATTTATGATACCCTCAGAGTAATTTAACCGTACATTTAGGAGAAGAATGATGATTTTTTTAGGCGTAACTCTTAACCCTGGAGATGTTGTATCACTTGTCGCAAAAACCGTGCCTTTGCCAGAAGTGCAAGTAGCAGTTATTACCGTGAGTGATGGTGTGCTTGAAGTAATGAGTACACTTCTTGCCCCATTCAAACATAGTGGCTTTTTCGAGGAAGCTAACGTAACATCTATCAGTGTTATCTTGCCAGCAGAAGAAGTAATACCAAGAGAATCTCGGGGTAAGCAGTTCAAAAAGGGCCAACATGTTTCTTGTGACATTAAGGGAGAGAAGCACGAAGGTTTTGTGATCGCAGCATTCGATGGTATAGTTTCTGCGCAAAGAATCGATGGAGAGTATCTTACTGGTGGTGCAAACCATTTTACCTAACACAAGGCGGTTCAATCGAACCGCCTTTTTTTATTGCATATTGTTACTGTTGCCAAAATTATACTTTACTGTTACAATATTCACACTTTTATAGGTCTAGGCCTATAAGTACTACCATGGACTGGTAGCTCAGTTGGTTAGAGCACTGCCCTGTCACGGCAGGGGTCACGGGTTCGAGTCCCGCCCAGTCCGCATCGCATGAATCATTCTTAATTGAGTGATTCTTTTGTTTTAAATAGTGATGCGGACTGGGAACACGCAAACTGCTTTGCGTGTGTCGGGACGAGAAGACCGGAGCCTTGCTACGAGTGCGACGGCACGAGGAGCGGCGAGGTCAGGCGAGGACCGCGAGCCAGCAGGCGAAGCGAGTCTAGCCGAGTCCCGCCCAGTCCGCCCCAAACCAGACCCCACATAAAAATATTCTTATGTGGGGTTTTGAATTATGCAGGGGTCGGTTTGGGGCAGGCCTGTACCGAACAAACGACAGTGAGTTCTGGTACTGGTCGCCCTTTATTATTCTACTCCGTGACAGTTTGATATAATATATACATGTATTATGTTTACTATTTACAAATTCTTAAGCAAATTAATCAATTTTCCGTTGGGTTTACTTCAGATTTAGATAAACGACTTAAACAGCACAATAATGGTGAATCACTCGCAACAAAACCTTATCTTCCCTGGGAATTGATATTCTTTGAAGCATTTAAAAATAAAGCTGATGCAATAAGAAGAGAGCAATATTTAAAAACCACTAAAGGTAGGAAGGGGTTGAAGTTAATCACAAGAGAGTCTATAATGAAAGCATAATATTAACAGTACGAACTTTTTATCGGACGACCCGAGTACATGTGAGTACGGGGTGACCCGATTACATAAACTATGGATGATCTGACAAATAAATTTTTTGATATTAATAAACTTCCGGCAGAGTGGGGTATTATTTTATTTCCGATTTCAATGTCCCGAATTGCAAATTCTCAGTCGCCAGACGCATGTTTGGAATATATCAGAAAGATTAGTCCTTCAAAAATACTGGCTCCAACGATTGGTTTGAATTTTCTTTATGGAGATAGTTTATATCTTGACAACTTCATTGCCGAAAATACCAGTGAAGATGCGCATAAGAAGCGTATGATTTATATGCAAGAGGTTGAAAAGCATAAGTTCGGTATGTTAAATCTTATCGATAAATTAAAAACTACTGAATTTCAAATTCCTTGGGCTGTAGACTTTATGTCCTGGAGTCAAGCCTTGATTAATACAAAAAGTTACGCTACTAGATACGGTCAATTGAAAAAAATATACGAAAAAGATAAATTATTTCAGAAATATCTAAAAGATGATGTGGAGAATTCTGGTCGAATTTATAATGAAGCGCAAATCAACTTCTTTTTGGAGGAACATTTACTTTGTTACCTTATCTCGCGAGGTGAAGTATCTTTTCACAATAATCATGTGAGAGATCAGCAGAAATGGATTCTTTGGTGCTATCCGGGTAAGCCGCCAAAAGCTCTCATTTATCTACACCAGTTAAACCCTTTTAAATTAAGCTGGAAAGAAAATAAATTTGAGACAGCCGCTCAATATGATTTACTTGAGAAAAAGTTGTACGACACAAAAAACATAGATTTGGAAACTTACAGCTTATAAATCCCCGGCCCGAATGAGTTCGGTAATAATTAAGACTTTATGAGAGCTTTATTACTACACGGAAATAAATTTAAAACTACCGTAGTAGAAGAATCAAACTATCCAGAGGGGATCGATCCTGAGGTAAAAAAATCTGGAAATGAACAAATGGAAAATTGTTTGATTGCTTTTTTTACCGTTGAAAAAGGTGACGGGGAGGATCAGCTTAATAAGTTCTTTAATGAACTAACTTCATCGCTTGATCAGATGGGTCTGAAAAAAATAATGATTGCGCCATTCGTTCACCTATCAAACAACATTGCAAGTCCAGCAGATTCAAAGTATTTTTATGAAAAATTGATGAGCAAGTTTAGCAACACTGATTATGAGGTTAAATCTTCACATTATGGGTACCACAAGAGTTTGTTGTTGGATATCAAAGGGTACCCCGGTTCATTCAGATATAGAGAATTTTAATCTTGGAAGGACGGTGCTCTGGGAATGTGAAAAATCGGACTAGTTGTATAGTTCGGTTTTTTGTTTTAAACTTTTTCAATGAGTGAACCAATAGAAATAAAACAGATCAAAGATTTTAGAATGGCTTTGAAAGATTTTGAGCCTATGGTTAAAAATCCACAATTTCTGAGAACAGGCAGGAAGATTGGTAATTTTTCATTACTTCCTCGAGAGGCTTGGGCTAATTGGCTATTGTGTGTGACATTACAATCTATTCACGGAAATGGTATTACATTTGCGGAGGATTTTGTAGGTGACGGTATTTTATTGAATAAGGAAAGAAAAGAGTGGATAAGATTGGAGCACGTATCAGCTCTTGACGTTCCCTCAGATGATTCAGCATTGAAAAATGAAGAACGTGTTTTGAACGCGATTCAGAAAAAAATTGATAAAGGGGTAGAATATGCCCTTGGCAAAATGTTGGTAGCTTTTATTGAAAGTGCTGAGTTATGGTATCCAAATAGAGTAGGAAATAAAATCCACGGTAAACACAATTTTGTTGCAGTTTATTGTATTGGACTTTTAAAGAGTGGGCGTGATGGATATCAATATTCAATCTCTCAACTTGAACCTTCCAACTCACCAACTTGGATAATCAATATAAATTTTGACTTTACTGACTGGTCTATACAGCGTATACAGTAATTTAAACCTCAATCGTCACTACACCTTTGGTTATCTTAACCCTCGACCTGAAGAATCCCATCAGCTCTCTTTTTTCTTCCATCGCCCCCTCCTTCAAAATGTACTGAGCATAAGTTTTAGGATCTATCTCCTTAAATTCAGTCTTTGGATTCGATAGACCAAGCACTTTCTTTTGAAATTTATTCAGGCGTTTAAGTTCTTCTTCGAACTTAT
>JADLGS010000070.1 GCA_020849205.1 Candidatus Falkowiibacteriota bacterium
TATCTACACTCAGTTGAATATACGCTTTTGGCGATTGATGTTCCCAAGAAAAATGAGCAATCGATACAAGCCATGGAGCAAGTTTTTGTGGTGATTCAAGGTATGCACTTTGAACCAAACATGCATGAAAAATGGGTTCAGGGTATGTTTCAATTACCATTCTCGTGCGAAATTGTTTCGATTGATGGTTATATTCAGCTCCTCATGAGAATTCCTGTTGCGTGGCGCGATGTTGTGGAAGGTGCGGTGTATGGTCAATATCCAGATGCAGAAATTACCGAAGTAGATGATTACGTGAACACGGTTCCATCGCAATGGCCAAATGAAACTCATGACATGTGGGGTGTTGAGTGGACGTATGACAACAAAAAAAATCCTTTTTTACCGATCAAAACTTACAAAGATTTTCAAGATCAATTTAATCAAATTTTCATTGATCCTCTTGGTGGTTTACTTGAGGCGATGAGTAAAATTGGCAAAGGCGAGCAAATCTGGATGCACTTTGTTTGCAAACCTTTGGCAGTGAATTGGTCAGCGTCAGGTGTTGCGTTGCTTAATGACCAACTTGGTCGTCCAAATCCTGCGCCTAAGCAACCTTTTTTGGATAAAGTTGTTGACGCGCCTGCGCATATCGTCAACGAATTGTCTGAGTCAATTTTGGGCACCAAAATCATTCCGATGGCAGGTGGCAAAAAAGAAGCAGGTAAAGATGATGCCTTTGGAAAAATGTGGAAAATGTCACCAGGGGAACGTAGCGCTATTGAAGCCATGGAAGCAAAAATGGGTCGTCTTGGATACGCCGTAAAAATGCGTTACGGTTATTTTGCTGATTTACGAGTGACAAAATCAAACAAACCTCGTGGCGTGAATGCTGTGATTGGTGCGGTAAAACAATTTAATGCTGTTGGACGTCAAGGCTTTAAGCCAGAAATGAAAAAAACTGCCACAAAGGCAAGTTATTTCCGCGTGAAACAACGTAAATCGTATAAGCAAAGAATGATCGTTGCAGCTCTCAAAAAGAGAAGTACGCACATTGGTCTTGGCGCGATGACTATGGATACAGCAGAACTTGCAACACTGTTTCACTTTCCAAGTATGCAACTACGCGCGCCGATGCTTAAACGCACTGATGTTCAAAAATCAGAAGCGCCGCTTAATTTACCATTTGAAGATCATCCAGGATTTGACGTTGAGTCATTAGCGCCAAAAAGAAAAAATGATCCCCATGGACATGATTCTCACAGTCATGATTCGCATAGCGCTCATGATGATCACGGACATGGTGAACCACATTTACCGTTTGCGGACGAACACGGCCACGATGATCATGGACATGACACAAGCGCGACACACGACAAGCACGAACACGAAGAAGTGATCGAGGAGCATGGCTTTGATTATGACTCTGATTATTTTGAGGAACGTTTTGCAAAAGACAAAAAAGAATTTGCGCAGTCACGATCTGCGAGGGAAGAATTACTTAGAGAAATAGTGCAACAGGAGTCAGTAGTCAGTAGCCAGAAGTCAGATGAATTAACAAATCAAGAAATTAAGAAATTAGAAAATCATGAAAGCAAGGATGAACATAAGAATGAGGTACAACTAGAAACTAGTAATCAGAAACTAGTAACTAGTAATTCGCATCCTAGTTCAACTCAACCAATTAACCAATCAACCACTTCTCCAATCAACGAACCCGTATCCGAAAACGACAACTACATTATCGAAATTATCGACGAGTTTATTGGGCATCAAGCAAAGCCTCGTGAACGAAAATACATTAAACCAACTCAATCACAAAAACCTGTAGATGATGAAGGATTGATACCGCCAAATTTACCATTTGTTTAAACTATGGACTCAAACAAAATTACACCATTTGCCATGACCAACTTCCGCACGCGGAGGGTTTTTGGTATTAAGCAAGATGATCGTCGTCGCCACATGTATATCATCGGTAAGACGGGTATGGGTAAATCAACATTACTCGAAAATTTGGTGTATTCAGATATTCAAGATGGACATGGCGTTGCCTATGTTGATCCACACGGAGATACTGCAGAAAAGATTTTGAAATGGATTCCTCCAGAGCGCGTCAAAGATGTAATTTATTTTAATCCAGCGGATCGAGAATTTCCGATCGCGTTTAATGTACTCGAAAAAGTACCAGCGGACGTGCGCGACAAAGTTGCTTCGGGGCTTGTGTCTGTCTACAAAAAACTATGGGCAGATTCGTGGGGACCTCGTCTTGAATATATTTTGCGCTACTGTATTTTGGCGCTTATGTTTGCGCCCGATTCAACGCTTCTTGGTATCAACAGAATGCTTGTTGACGAGAAGTATCGCAAAATTGTTTTGGCGTATGTTACTGACCCTGTTGTCAAATCATTTTGGGAGGATGAGTTTAGTAAATGGAACGAAAAAAATCTTGCCGAAGTTATTTCACCAATTCAAAACAAGGTAGGTCAATTTTTGTCTAACTCGATGATTAGAAACATTGTTGGGCAAGTTCGATCGTCGTTTGATTTGCGTCAAGCAATGGATGATGGAAAGATTATCATCCTCAATTTATCAAAGGGTAGAATGGGTGAGGATGCCTCTGCGCTTCTTGGTGCGATGATGATTACCAAAATTCAGCTTGCTGCCATGAGTCGTGTTGATATTGTAAACGAAGAAGATCGCAGAGATTTCTATCTGTATGTAGACGAATTTCAAAACTTTGCCACAGATTCGTTTGCGACAATTTTGTCTGAGGCGCGTAAATATCGCCTCTGTTTGACGATGGCGCATCAATACATCGCGCAACTCGAGCAAGGTGGATCAACTGCTGTGCGTGACGCGGTTTTTGGTAACGTGGGTACTTTGATTACGTTTCGCGTAGGCGCGGCAGACGCAGAATTTTTGGAAAAAGAGTTTTCACCACAATTCATGGCTCCAGATATTATCAATTTGCCAAAGTTTAAAATGTATTTGCGTCTCATGATTGATGGTGTTGCGACTGAACCATTTTCTGCTGACGCGCTTCCTCCTTTGGCATCAAAAGACCTTGGTCAAACACAGGCAGTTATTGATTACACGAGAAAAGCCTATGCGGCGGATCGAGTACAGGTAGAAGAAGATATTTATTCGTGGCAAAAAGCCGATGGTGGTATTATCAACAAAGAATCATTGGCTTCGCCGACAGCGGACACGCAGGTAAATGCGCCTAATGTACTTGCTGTGTATGAGGAATTAAAAGCAGCTGAAGCAAAGAAAAAAGAAAAAGAAGAAGCAAAGCTCAAAGAAAAACAAGATCGTGAAAATCGCCCTATTGTGTGGCGCGGTGTTTGTGATGTTGACGGAGCTCCGCTTGAATTAGCATTTGAACCAGACTCTTCGCGTCCCGTTTTGTGTCAAACGCATCTCAAGGATTTTCGCAAAGGAGCGCTCTCAACTCCGTTAGTCGAAAAAATGATGGAAAGAGTGTATGCGCGAAAGCATCAGCAGAAGTCAGAAGGCAGAGGTCAGGAGTCAGGAGTCAACCCCAAAGAGGCCTCTAGGGGTAGTCAGATCCAGCCGCTCGCGAGCAGTTGGAAGAAGTCAGTGAGAAGTGATGAACGTAAGAACGAAAGAACTGACGACAGA
>JADLGS010000071.1 GCA_020849205.1 Candidatus Falkowiibacteriota bacterium
CTCGTCTGTTAAAATAGAACGCAACGCAAAGAAGGCAGAAAAGATTCGCAAAAAACTACTCAAGAATTTTATATTTTATAAAAATAATAAGTCTTGATTAATCTCGGATTATTCGCTAAACTATTCACACCTATTTATGCGGGTATAGTTCAGTGGTAGAACGCTTCCTTGCCAAGGAAGAGGCCGGCGGTTCGAATCCGCTTGCCCGCTCAAGGTTCTTTTTTTATGCCGCGATGGCGGAACTGGCAGACGCAGGGGACTTAAAATCCCCCGGACTTAACATCCGTGCGGGTTCGAGTCCCGCTCGCGGCACACGAAGGTACTCAGCGATGAGTATTTTTTGTTTGCGAATGCCGCGAGAAAAAGCAAATTTATTTGCTTTTGTCGGGACGAGAAGACCGGAGCCATACTTCGAGCGCGACGGCGCGAGGAGTGGCGAGGTCAGGCAAGGACCGCAAGCCAGTAGGCGAAGCGAGTCTAGCCGAGTCCCGCTCGCGGCACACGAAGGTCCTCAGCGATGAGTATTTTTTGTTTGCGAATGCCGCGAGAAAAAGCAAATTGATATTCAAATATTTGTATTAAAAAAGCCCCCTTATTGTAAACAAGGGGGCGTAAAATAGCGAACTTTAATTTGCTGGAATAATTGTTCCATTCTGCGCTTTGAGAACGCAGGTTCCAGAATCAATTATCCCATTAGAGTCGAGGTCATAAGCTTCAATATGGGGAATGAAGTTATTTCCTCCAACTCCGTTACTTACCAGCAACGCACTCACGGCAAGATTCCATGTCATACCGCACTCAACAACGTGCATCTGCATCGTTGTCGTCAATACACCACTAAGAACCAACTGATCAAGCCATGCATTATCTGCGTATGACGTGTCAGTATCAATGCGGGCATTGGCGGTAAACGACGTACCACTTTGAATCGTCACATTTCCACTCACCCAACCCGTAGTCCAATTACTCGGATTCACAAACATGTGAAGATTGGGGTTGTTTGAGGAAAATTGCGCAGTCAAAGACCCGACATATGGACCGCCAGTCGTTTGTTGCATCTTGGATACCGTTACTCGGTAATTCCCAGCATCCTCCCAGCTATAAGTTTCCATATACAGAGTATACGTACCACTTGCACTTGGTGTGAATAGGGATTGAGCAAACTTACCCTTGAAATACATATCATACACATAGTTCCCATAAGGGTCCTGTAGGTAAAAATATGTACCCTCCAAAGGATTAATTCCCGTCACCTGAGTTGTCTGTAGCCAGTACAGATCACCGACATTCAAGCTAAACGTGTGTACGTCTTGATCCCAGACCCACCAACCACCATCAGTTGGTTCCGTGTTATCCAAAAAACCAGTTGCCGAAAACACTTGAGTCTTGATCATCGCATTCAAATCAAGAACTTCTGCGTCAGCATCACGAAAGGTAGCCGTTGCCGGAGACATTGCTTGAACATATTCCATCGCGAGCATGTGTGCGTGAGTGTTGTAGTACCTATACACTCCAAAATTTATGCCAACAATCTTCCCAGACTTTACATGAAACGAAGGACCACCAGAATTACCACCATCTATCAACGACGACGTTTGAATTATCGTCGTATCAGTCGCGATCCAAGGATAAATACCCGTAGTGATCGTTTCTGCGTATCCTACTGAACCAACAAAATCGAATTCGAGTGGATAACCAATTGACATGAGCTTATCCATAATACCTACTTCATCAGAAGGCATCATTTCAAACACCGTGCGATTTCCTGTCGGCACCTGCAACAAGCACAAGTCACGATCAATGCTCGTTACAAACTTAGTCGTGAAGTAAGACACTTCAAAGTCTTGATCTACTCCATCACTATTCGCGTACGGATACGACACTTTTATTGTGTTGGTATATCCATGATCGCTTGTGACAAACTCATTGAGGTTTTGGCAAACGTGATAGTTTGTCACTACCACATCTTGCGCAACAACGACACCAGATCCGTGCCACTGCTTTTGGAGTGTTCCATCAGCCAGTTTACGATACGCTTCGATCTTTGGCACGCTACCAATCCGCTCACGATAAAAGACGTTGAGATCAACGTCATTGTCAGTAGGCGTCGTCCCATCTATACCGTTCGCGCCATCGCGACCATCAACAATCTGAGTCGTCTTGCCGTTACAGGTTATATATGAAGCGGTGGTCGACTCCGTGATTTCACACGAGGAACCATTTGCTCCAGTTTCACCAGTCACCGGCACAGAAACTTCCGTCGTAATCACTTCACGAACGATCGTCTCTTCTTGACCGCACGCAAAAACACACACGCCAATAAGAATAGCCAGGATTCCATGTTTCATAAAAACTCCTTGAGCGCTATGCTCAGGTTTGATGTTAAAGGACGCGACCTACCAAGCATCCCATCATGCCTGATAAATCAACGTAAAATAGCAATATTTGACATTTTTGTCAATGGTCACGGGTAATGTGTACACACATATGGCGGTTTTTACCAGATGCGCTAATCTGGCTAAATGACAGCCGTGAGAGTCGAAGAATCTGTGACACTTCCTAGTTACGTCATTCTGATTTTATATCCCCCTAACAGGGGGATTATAGGGGGTAGCATTGAATTCATACCTCCCCTAAATCCCCTCCTGTTAGGAGGGGCTAGTTTTACCCCTCCTTTTCCCTTTTACCTTTTCCCTTTATACTATACCTATGATTACAGAACATAACGACGAACGCATAGTAGCGTCACACGAAACGCCTGCGGAAAAAGAGATTGAAAACACGCTTCGTCCAAAAAAAATACAGGATTATATTGGTCAAGAAAAGGTTAAGACTAACCTTAGCATTTTTATTGAAGCTGCAAAAAAGCGTAATGAATCACTTGAACACATTCTTCTCTACGGTAATCCTGGACTTGGTAAAACTACGCTTGCTCACATCATTGCAAATGAGATGGGAGGTTCAATTCGCGTAACCTCTGGCCCTGCTATCGAAAAGTCTGGCGATCTCGCAGCCATCCTCACCAACCTCAAACAAGGTGATGTTTTATTTATCGACGAAATTCATCGACTCAACAAAAACATTGAAGAAATTTTGTATCCTGCGATGGAAGATTATGCGCTTGATATCATCATTGGAAAAGGTCCATCTGCGCGCACACTACGACTTGACCTCCCACGCTTCACGTTGATTGGAGCTACGACAAAAATGAGCTCGCTTTCTTCACCGCTTCGCGACCGGTTTGGCGCAACTTTTCAACTCGATTTTTATACTGACAATGAACTTGCGCATATCATCAGACGAAGCGCGATCATTCTCAACACTCAACTTGATGAAGACGCATCACTTCTTATCGCCACACGTTGTCGCAAAACACCTCGCATTGCAAACCGCCTCCTCAAACGGATTCGTGACTACGCGTTGGTCAAAAGCGATGGTATAATAACATCAGACATTACCAAAGACGCGCTTGCGCTCATGGACATCGACGAGCTTGGACTTGATGCAACCGACAGAAAAATTCTTATGAGCATTATTTCAACGTTCAAAGGCGGTCCGGTTGGCCTTGGAACGCTCGCAGCGGCAACCGCTGAAGAAGAAGAGACTATTGAAGATGTTTATGAACCCTATCTTTTGCAGCTTGGGTTTCTCGAGCGCACACCTAAAGGAAGAAAAGTTACTGCGCTCGCCTACCAACACCTTAACCTTACTCCACCAACCCTCATATGATCGCCCTACCACTTTCATTACTCGTTATTCCTTTTGCCCTTGGTCTTGTGTTCTGGGTAGTTTTTAGTCTTTTTGCCATCATGCATGTTGTGCGCTATGGATTTATAAATTATGGCTCATATTTAATGACCTGCATCTTTTTGGGCGCGAGTATCATCACGCTTTTTGTTGGATATTCTTTGTTACTTGAAATCGACCTTTCGACGCCTTTCATTACACTCTAGAAACTACTATGTTTGAACAAAAACACATCCCGAATGCAAAGCCAGACGAACACTTGATTTACTCACTTCACGCGCACTGGATTAAACTTGTCTATGCTTTCATTTTATTTTTTGCGCAACTCGCAATCCTTGCCGCATTTTATCTTGGAGCGATGTATCTCTTCCCCGCATTATCAACCTATCCTGCGGTACGCGTGATCGCAATTTGCTTTGCTACACTCTATTTACTCATGGCGTACGTCTTACTCTTCAATAATTATCTTGATTATCAACTTGATGTTTGGATTATCACAAACCATCGCATCATCGCTATAGTACAAACAAATCTCTTTAATCGCACAATCTCAGAATACTACATCGAAAAAATTCAAGACGTTTCTGCAAATGAAAAAGGCGTTCTCCAAAATTTATTTCGCTTTGGCGACGTCATGATTCAAACCGCATCCGAACGCCCAACAGTCTACATTAATGACGTTCCGCATCCTTTCAAAGTAGCAGAAGTAATTAATGGACTCATCTATAAAGACGTAAAAAAAGAAGGCTAATGCCTTCTTTTTCTTGCTTATATTACTCGGTATCTGCTTCCTCAGCGTATGGCTTTTTTGCTAATTCATTTATTGAATCCTCTGTAACAATGGTCTGCGCCAACTCATCATCAGCGTCATGATCTTCGGGGCGATCGAGTTTTGTTGCGTCAAATTCTTCTTGCATAAAAGCTTGATCACCTTCGTAGGTATCATCTTCGTTAACGTTATCTACTTCAAAGTCATCTAAGGGCATAGGGTAAGATTTAATTAATAATTGGTTAATTAGAGATGTGGTTAATTAGAGAAGTGGTTATTTGGATATGTTTAATATTTTTCAAGTGCGTCAAGTATTCGACAGGCAATTGAATGAAATTTTTCTACTTCTAGCTCTGCGCGTAATTGATCTTCAATAAAAGTATTACTTTCTTTGATAGCGATGTAACGATGCAGTAAATCAAGTTCGACCGATTTCATTTTTTTCATTAAATCATTTTCGTCGGTAAACCCATTTATCGGATACCCAAGAGCTTGCGCAAGATTTACTAACTCAACAACATGCGTCATGCGACGCTCGAGCGCATCCTGCGGACTCATTTCAATGATAACAATAGGAGTTGTGCTAATCATAGTTTTTAAATCAGTAGTAAGAAGTAAGTGGTAAGTAGTAAGAAGTGTATCGTGTACTGTGTACTGTGTAACGTGAAAAGTTATTTATTATAATTACTAGTAATTTCGATTCCCGTATAATAGTACTTCAGCACTTGATCATATGTGTAACCATGATCATTGACGAGTATGTATGCGCCACGCGCAGAAAGCCCTACGCCGTGACCATATAATGTCGTCTTATCATAACCCGCTGGCTCTTTTACTGATTGGAGCCATGGTTTATCAACGCCCCATACTTCTTTCATGGAACGCGTTCGTCCATCTGACCATGAGTAGAACGGCGTGATAGCAACTTTTCCTGAGTATGTTACAACCATACCCTTTGTTGCTTCGACTGCCGCCACAACATTACTCATGCGTTGCTGTGTTCCATATCCTTTGTACACCTGGTCAAACGTCGCATCGAGAATAAAGTATTCATCTGCGTGCTTGGTTGCGGTATTAATATGATGTGTCGCGTAAGTTCGTTGCGCAATCACCATCGCCTTATGGTATTCCATGGGCGAAGAGTTGGTAACTTCTGCGATTCCTTTTAAATATGTTTCGAGCGGTAATTCGTTAATAATCCAAGTGCGATCTTTTGACGAATTGTAACGCACCTCAAGCGTACCTAGATATTTATTATCATTGAGCTTAAGATTCCATGCTGGTCGCTGCTCATAACTTACAATTTCAAACGGTGTTGTTGATGAGGTTGGTACGAGACGAATGAAGGTAGAAGCTTTTGTTGTAACATAATCACCTGCTCCATAATAATATGACTTCGCATACTCATCATAATCAACTGACACCATTCCCCCGCTTGGCATATTCAATAATTCATTTCCATTCGCATCAACAATTTTGTATGGTGAAGCGCTCGTCACACGCTGTGGCGAAACTGAGTAAAAAATACCAACACGAATTACAGGCTCAGTGGTACCGTTAATTGGAGAAGTGGTTTCAGCCATAGGCTGATCCGCCTTTGGCGGAAATTGCTCATTTGAAACAAAATCTTGTGGTGTCGGCAAGGCTGAAGCCGAAGCTACCTTTCGTCCCTGACTCACCTTCCACTCATTAATCAATTTTTGATCCCATTTATTAACAGTAAAATATTTTGATTCAATTTTTTCGCATTCTTTGAGTTTCTCTGAATCACTCATCGTTGCAATTTTATAACCCTTAACTTTACACCAATCAAGTAGTTTAAGTTGGGAAATATCAGGTTGAGAGGTTATAGGTTGGGAGGTAATTGGTTGATTCTTAATTTCTGTCTTTTGAAACCCTGAGGCAATTTTTACAAGTGTAATTTCATCATCGGCAAGCGTTGTTTTGTAACGATTCAAAATGACAATAGCATCTTGCGCGCCATTGGCATAAAACATTTCGCGAGTTTTTGGGTGAACGTAATACAACTTACCGGCGTCATCAACAACAATAATAAACTTACCCGCCATTTTTTGCGGAGCTTTTCCTTTCCAGCTTTTAAATTCTTTGTTGCTTACTCCTGTTAAAATTTTTGGCAATGCTTTTGTAAATGACGCAACGTCACCAACATAATATCGCTCATAAGGAGCTGGTTTAATATAATACATATCTTGTGGAGTTGATTTTGCGACAACCGCGTAACCACCAAGATGATGCGCGCTTGCAACTTGCACGCTTGGCGCAGTAAGAATTGAAAATCCTTCAAAACTTCCGTTTGATAAACGATGATCAATGAGAGCGAGTACGCGGGACACCAAAATCACAACCACTAATGCTGTGACTAACGAAGCAACAAAGCTTTTTGTTGATTGAGCTAGCATCGCTTTTTTGGATTTCATGTGATGCTTCCATCCAAGTATGTAGTTGTTGTGAGAATAATGCATATTTTTAACACCATACACTTTACACAATCCATCATACACTCGTTTTGGTGTATAGTGTCCAGTGTATTGTGTATTGTTTGTAATTAACTTAATGGAATTTAAAGAGGTAACATCTTTTTGTTATCCCCTTAAAGCCCATCACCAAAGTTGGTGAGGCCGTTACTATTACCTCTTCGCCCACTACGTCACCTCGCCAAAGGCAAGTATCTGGTAGCAAGTTATACAGGCTAGGGAGCAACTCTGCTAAAAGCCACGAAACAATCATGATAAGAAATACTTACAGATTGGTTTTTGGCATATGAAAATAATGAAAGAACGAATTGTTTTGCGAATCTTAGGTATTTTCTTAATCATTTACCCTAATGTTAGGGCTTTTACCTTATTGATTCTTTGGTAAATAAAAAAATGAACACGGAAGTTCCGAATTCACCTTTATAGATATAGTATAGCAGAAAAAATGACTTGGGTCAATTGTGGCTTATGTTAGTTGATATTTTAGGGAAATTACTAGTTTCTAGTTACTAGTTTCTAGTGATATCACCTCTTAACTAGTAACTAGAAATTAGTAATTTGTAACTAACAATTTACCCCATCTCCCACTCACCACTTCCCGCGAGTATTCCTCGTATGCTCTTTTTTTACCCTGCGCCCCAAACTGTGCGCGTTGTTGTTTGTTGTTATATAAATCAAGGATCGCTTGACCAAGATCCTGGCTCGCGCCGGGCGTGATGACGTACCCTCCTACGAATGCACTCACCTCCTCCACCCCCGCAACTTTGGTTACGATAGTAGGAGTAGCATGAGCTAGTGCATATGCCACCTCAAAACTAAACTCCGATGATTTTTGAGTTGGCATCACAAAAATATCAAAATAATTATACCAGCGCATCCAATTCTGTTGCTTGCCAACAAATGAAATTTTGTCATCAAGTCCAAGCATTTTCGTAAGCCACATGATATTTTTCTTTTGCATTCCGTCACCCACAATAATAACAGACAAATCAATGATAAATTCTCGAATACTTTCTACTGCCTTGATCAAAGTCTCGACTCCGTCATCAGCGCCGATATCTCCAACATAACCAATAACAAAAAGATTTGCGTTTTTTACTTGATGATCGGCTGCAACCATTGTTTCATAAATATCACTTTGCGCTTTTGTTTGTTCAAGATCTATGCAGGTGCCAACGTACACGCAATTCTTTTCTTTGACATAACATTTCGCGACTAATTCGTTGAGAATTGCTTGCGATAAACATGCGCAGGTCGTCATGCGCGACAACAATCCATACAAAAGAATGTATATATTACTATGAAAAGATTTTTCATAATACTGCGACTCTACCCAGATAACGCGGATGCCAAAAATTCTCAACCACAAGGTAAACAATAATTTATCTGATAACTGAGTAAGTATCACTACCTTATATCCTTTTGACGCACACACAACAGCTTTCCAAAATGAATACAACCAGAGAACGGGCGCGCAAAGCGTAAAAAAGAACCAATCTCCAAACCCATGAAGTTTTGAGATGCTCGTATATTTTTTTGATTTTTTTGCAAAACCAAATTGAGGCAATAGATTTTTGTTTGTTGCGTACACATCAAGAGTACCTCCAAATTCAACCAAAGTTTGATTAAGTTGATGCGGTTGCGAATTAATAAAAGCTGCTATTTTCATGAATTTTTTGAAACTAATGAAACTAATAATTCCTTAGTAATGACGCCGGTTACAGCAAGGATACCTCCATATATAGCAGCGGCGCACAACACGATAACTACAAGAGGGAGGGAGGTGATTTGATAGACTACGATTCCCATAATCCCAGCAGCAAGCAGCGCTTTGAGCGTTGTAGTAATCGAAACTCGAACACCCGAAACTTTTGTTGCCACAAAATAATTCATTGCAAGCATCATTGCTTCAGCAAGAACTGTAATCCATGCCGCAGCGACAAAAGAATAACGTGGAATTAAAATAAGATAGAGCGACAAGGCGACGATTGCAGTCGTTACATAACCAAGAAGCATGGTTTTTTGTTGCTTGATCACGACAATCGCGTATCCAAAAACAACATTAATAAAAATTATTCCAGTCGCAATGATAAGAATTTGAAGCGCGC
>JADLGS010000072.1 GCA_020849205.1 Candidatus Falkowiibacteriota bacterium
ACATGATTGGTATGTTCCACAAAATGATGCATCAAGAAGTGTATTTTGCATACATCATTCCACCAAACTTACGACACTGGGGAGATAGTATTTCATTTATCAGTGATCATCGGGTTCAATACATGTTTTTGGGTACAGGTGATATTATCATGCCAATGCTTATCCTCACTCATACGTTTTTTATCAGTAAAGTGATGACGTTGTGGATATTAGCGGGAGCGAGTTTGGCATTGGTGGGAATGTACCTGATATTAGTAAAAAGTAAATATCAAAAAGCATTGCCAGCATTGCCGTTTATCGCATTAGGAATGTTGACAGGATTCCTTGTTCACCTCCTCCTCTCGTAAAATGTTTCCAGGGTGGTATACTTAAGAAAGATAACATCTCGCCATGGAAAACACTTCGTCACAACGCTCAAGCTTTGATCAGTGGCTGTTGGCCGCTGACGATAATTTGTACGTCGATGAAATAAAGCGTCGCGAGGCTTTTTTTATACCAAAATTTTTGGAACTTGTTTCGTCGGTAGATTCATACCATCAACTTATATTATTATCTCAGTCTTTGCAGATGGTTCTTGGCGGACTAAAACCAGTCACTTCATTTGTAGTCGATAAAAAATTGTATTCATTATATAAGTCAAAAGGAATGGTTGGATATTTTGACATGAAGTCGCTTGCCGTTTTGTTGTTTGAATTATTTGATGTTCGTTTGGAACAGAAAAAAGAAACAAGTTTGCAGTATGAATATTATGTATATAATCCACGACTCATCGCTCAACTTCAAAAAAAGCATCCAAAAATTTTGCGATATAACGATGAAATGCTCTCAACATATATCGCCAATTCACTACACGCTGGCGTTAATCAGATTTTGCTCATGGGGCTACTGTTTGGAATCCCTATGTCCGCAGTGAAACAATATAGTAAGTATATGACGCATACCGCGTGCCGTCTTAACGATCGGTTACTTGTCAGTAGTTATGGAGAGGGGTATTATGTGTGGGGTCAAGCATACAAAAGAGATGTTATTGTTCGTGAGAAATACAAGGAATTGTTTTTTATGAAACTAGCCTCATCACCTCAATATCGTCAATGCATTTCGACATTAAATCATGTTGCTTCGCCGTATCGCGAATTAAGCAGAAAAATGTTTGAATACTCGCTCTACATGAATCAAATTCAACATGATTTGGAAGACTGATTATGAATAATGAACCGTTGTCATCTTTTACTCATCTACACGTACACTCAGACTATTCTTTATTAACAGGACTCGCGCAAGTTCCTGATATTATTTCTAAGGCAGTTGCTGATGGAATGAAGAGTGTAGCGCTTACCGACTTGGGTGCCATGTACGGTATTATTGAATTTTATAAATTGTGTAAAAAAAATGATATTAAACCTATTGTTGGCGTTGAAGTGTATCTCGCGCCCAATGGTCATACAAACAAACGTCCAAAAATAGACGAAGATCGACACACGTTAGTTTTATTGGCGGAAAATAATGAAGGATATCAAAATCTTTTGAAATTAGTGAGCGTGAGTTTTCTTGATGGTTTTTATTATAAGCCACGCGTAGATAAGGAATTATTAAAAAAATATAGCAAGGGAATTATCGCGCTTTCATCGGGGTTTGGACCAGAAATTTCAAAAGGAGTACTCAAAAATTTTTATGATGATCACATGGACGCGCTCATAGGTGAATATATCTCAATTTTTGGCAAAGATAATTTCTTTATTGAAATCTTGCGTCATCCACACATCCCTGACCAAGAAATTGTAAATACTATTTTATTAAAAGTAGCAAAGAGAAATGGTCTTGGTGTTGTTGCGGGAGGAAATACATTTTATCTCAACACCGAAGACGATCAGGCTCATGATATTTTATTGTGTATCCAAAACAACAGAAAAATTTTTGAGGACAATCGATTCACGATGATGGGTGAGGATTACTCTTTTATGTCTCAATCAGACATGATTCGTCGTTTCAAGGATTTACCAGAAGCAATCGAGAATACTCAAAAAATTGCCGATCGTTGTAATGTTGTAATTGAATTTGGAGTCAACAAGCTTCCATCTTTTGATGTACCTGCTGGATATACCTACGAAACATATCTTCGACTAGAATGTTTCAAGGGATTAGTTGAACGTTATGGGGGTAGTATTGATGAGGCGACGCTTGAATGGATGATCGATGAATCAAAGCCTCTTATTGTTTCAAAGGGGCGTGAATTTTTTAAAAAAGATATTTTAGAGCGTCTTGAGTATGAGTTATCCGTCATCGAAAAAACTGGATATGCTTCATACTTTTTAATCGTGTCTGACTTTATTAAATGGTCAAAGCGCAATGGCATCATGGTGGGTCCCGGTCGCGGTTCTGCAGCTGGATCAATGGTGGCGTATCTCACGGAAATTTGTTCACTCGATCCAATCGCGTATGACTTGCTTTTTGAGCGCTTTTTGAATCCCGAACGTATCTCCATGCCCGATATCGATACCGATTTTGCCGATACACGCAGAGATGATGTTATCGCGTATGTTCAACAAAAATACGGTAAAGATAAGGTGTCAGGAATTATTACATTTGGAACATTAGGCGCGCGCGCCGTGATCCGTGACGTTGGTCGCGCGCTTGGAATTGAGTATGCGTATTGTGACAAGATTTCAAAACTCATCCCATCGATGTCTGAGTTAAAAGTTGCGCTTGAAGAAGTTCCTGATTTAAAAGCTGAGTATGCTCAAAATCCTGATTGCAAAAGAATTATTGATAATGCTCTCAAGCTTGAAGGCGCAAAGCGTCATGCCTCGCAACACGCGTGTGGAGTTTTGATTACCAAAGATCCACTTACTGATTATGTGCCAGTTCAACGCGTAACAAGCGAAGAGGATTCTCCGCTCGTGTCACAATATTCACTAAGTCCCTTAGAAGATCTTGGTTTGTTGAAGATGGACTTTTTGGGCCTTAAAAATTTAACCGTTATCGAAAATACAGTAGAAGCGATCAAAAAAATTCATGATGTTAC
>JADLGS010000073.1 GCA_020849205.1 Candidatus Falkowiibacteriota bacterium
CACCAGACGATAACATGTTTGATGCGTTTGAGTATGCAGTCACGCAAGACGTTGCTCCACAATCATCTATTACCTTTGATTTCAACATTACGGCAAAAAATCAACCAGTTGAAATCCCACACCAAATCACTCTCATTCGCAATGATGTAGTAATCTTGCAATTCACACAAACAATTAACGTCATTTCACCGTATTACGCAACCGTCGTAAAACACAACTTCCCTACCGCGATGAAAACAACATGGCGCCCAACTGTTGAACTTACGCTTAAAAACGAAGGTTCAGAAAATTGGGTAAATCCAACACTCAAATCAACTGACGTTGACGGCACTCTTTCGTGGTTCTTTGATTGGTCGTGGGTGGACAAGAAGACAGTTCAAGTAAAAAAAGCTACTATTAAACCAGGTGAAGAGGTTACCTTTAAATTCCGCATTAAACCATATTGGAAAGCCGGCACCTACCCTCACGTGTACAAATTATGGACTGGAAAACAGATGATTCTCATTAATGGTCAAGAACTTCTTGAACGACAAACTCGAGTTGATCGATAAGGATAAATGGTCTAAACTAGTTGTTATATGCAAAAAATTCGAAAAGCAATTATCCCCGTTGCGGGGTTTGGAACGCGTTTCTTGCCCGCGACAAAGGCCATGCCAAAGGAGATGCTTCCTATCATCGATAAGCCGGTGATTCAGTATATTGTAGAGGAGGCGGTTGCTTCTGGAATTACTGATATTATTTTGGTGACGGGGCCTTCAAAGCGTGCGATTGAGGATCATTTTGATATTAATACAGAACTTGAAGACTGGTGTCGTGATAGTGGTAAAACTGATCAAGCAAAAGAGATTCGCAGAATTGCGGAGCTTGCTAATTTTATTTATATTCGTCAAAAAGGACCATACGGAAACGGAACGCCAGTCCTAAACGCAAAAGACGTCATTGGCGACGAACCGTTTGCTGTGATCTGGGGCGACGAACCGTTTGTAAACCCTGACGCTCCACGTCTCAAACAACTTATCGACACATACGAACAACTACAAAGTCCGATCATGACTGCGCGTGAGATTGACGACGAAGGAACCAAGAAATATGGCGTTATCGAAGGTACGATGCAAAGCGCTGATATTGTAAAGGTGGAAAAAGTAATCGAAAAACCAGGGCCACAAGGAACGACGTCTCGCATTGGCGCGCTTGGCGCATACATCCTCACGCCAGATATCTTCCCTATTCTTGAAAACACAAAATTAGGAAAAGATGATGAACTCTGGCTCGTTGACGCAATCCAAGAACTTGGAAAACAACGACCAATCCACGCGAAACTCGTTCAAGTAAAGTTGTATGACACAGGTTCAAAAATCGGTTGGCTCAAAGCAAATATTGACTTTGCGTTACAGCGCGATGACTTGAAAGATGAGTTGAGGAAATATATTGATGAAATCAAGTAGTTCAATAATTTAATGAACATGATAACACGGGTAACCGTGTTATTATTTTTCTTACCATTAACTGCAGTGAATATGCTATAATAATCACACAAACCATGCATATGAAATACACATTCAAACATGTCACTCTTTTTGCGATTATGGCTTCCCTGATCTTTACGGGAGCAAGCTGCTCACAATCAAGTGACCCACAACGATCACCGCTTCCAGTTACTATCGAATGGTGGACGGTTTTTAAAAATACTTCAGACATCACGCCGCTAATCAGCGCCTACGAAGCTGCTCATCCTCACGTCAATGTTGTTGTCAAAAACATTCGATTTGAAGATTTCAAAGATGATTTACTCGATGCGCTCGCCGAAGACCGTGGTCCTGACATCTTCACCATTCACAACACAGAAATTGAACAATACAAGTCTAAAATAAGCGCGATGCCAGCGACTACAACCCTAGAAGAAGCGTATCAAAAAGGCACGCTCTCAAAAAAGGTGTATTCACGAAAAGTCGCCACGCCAAGCTTTACCCCTCGCTACATCAATCAAACTTTTCTTGATCAGGTAGTAAAAGATCTTTATCAACAAAATCAATTCTGGGGAGTTCCACTGTCAGTAGACACGCTTGCGCTCTACTACAACAAGGCGCTTCTTGCTGCCGCGGGAATCTCGCTTCCAGCAACTAACTACGCGACACTTCAAGAACATGTCTTAAAACTCACTAAGCAATCCGCGACAGGAACGTTAACGCAATCTGGAGTCGCGATGGGAACAGCAAACAATGTTGAACGATATCAAGACATTCTCTCTCTTCTCATGATGCAAAACGGAACTGAGATGACCAACGACAACGGTACTCCCACTTTTCAAGCAATGCCAGAATCACTTGGTCGTCGCGAAACACTTCCCGCAGCAGATGCGCTTGGCTTTTACAGCGACTTTGCTTCGCCAACAAAGCAAGTCTACACATGGAATGAATCTCGACCAAACTCACTTGAGGCGTTTATGGCGGGTAGCGTTGGTTACCTATTTGGATACGCCTATCACCTCCCAACTATCAAAGCACAAGCGCCAAAGTTAAATCTTGGAATCGCAAAAGCTCCTCAAATTACGGGAAATACAGAGGTTAACTTCGCGAATTACTGGGTTGAAGTGGTATCAAATAAATCAAAGAATTCTGATGTAGCATGGAACTTCTTGCAGTTCATTTCACAACCAGAAAACGTAAAACTCTATCTTGAGCAAGCGAAACTTCCAACAGCAACAAAAACGCTCATAGACGCGCAAAAAGAAGATGTTGAGATTGGGGTTTTTGCTGAACAACTCCTCACTGCAAAATCATGGTATCAAGGCAAAAACCCACAAGTTGTCGACGAAACATTCGCACAGATGATAAATGAATACAAACTTGGAACACTTGATGTAGATGAAATTTTAAGCAAAGCCGCGTCACGCATAAATCAATCACGAAGATAGCCTATGAAAAAAATTTTATTACTTATCATAACTATCGCGATCCTTGCGCCACTCAACTCTCAGGCGCAACCAATTGCAGGTGATCAAGGATTGTTAACGGGGCTTGATTGTGTCTCTGATGGTAATTGTCAGATCTGCGACATCATGATTGTTGCTAACAACATCATCAAGGTAATCCTAGGATTAAGTGGTAGCATCGCGTTACTCGCCTGCCTCATCTCTGGTGGATACCTCCTTATATCACAAGGCGGTGAATATAAGAAAAAAGCATACGAAACAGCAAAAACCGCGCTCATTGGACTTGCTATAATATTCTTCGCGTACCCGCTTGTTAATCTAGGCTTAAACATTGTCACCGGAAGCGCCGACATAACAGAACCTGCAAAAGTATTTGGATCACAAGCTTGGACTGATTTTTGTAAATAAACTATGAAAAGAATTTTAACAACAACTCTACTTGGACTACATGTATTTGCCAACAAAGCACACGCAGTGGCGTTAGCAAATCCACTTGGTCAAAATAAAGTCGATCCTAATCAAATTATTGGAAACATTATAAAGAGTGGTCTCTCATTTCTTGGTATCGTAGCGCTCGTAATGTTTTTGTATGGAGGCTTGCAAATGTTTTTTTCGCGCGGCGATGACAAAAAAATCAAACAGGGTCGCGACACAATTATCTGGGCAGCTATTGGACTTGTTGTAATATTTTCGAGCTACGCCCTCGTTTCATACGTGCTCGCCTTTATTACCACATTATAATCATGTATACTATTAATAAGTAAATAATTAATTATATCTTTTACCTATGCTCAAAAAGATTTTAGCAACACTCGCAACATTTGCGCTCGTTGCTGCCCCTGCCTTCGTTGGCGCTCAAACTCTTAGCTCAGACCCTGAGGATCCGTTTGGACTCGCTCCAGGACAAAACCTCTACGGAAGTTCTGATCAAGACTTACGCGTCACCATCGTCAACATTATCAACGTATTCATGGGACTTCTTGGTACTGTTGCTGTGGTAATCATTCTCTACGGTGGATTCAAGTGGATGACTGCTGGTGGTGAATCAAAAGGAACTGAACAAGCCAAAAAACTTATTATCAATGGTATTATTGGACTTGTAATCATCTTGTCATCATACGCAATCGCTCGCTTCGTCCTTGTATCGCTTCTTCGCGGTACGGGTGGAAGTGGTTCTGAGCTCTATCAATAAACCAAAACCACCACGGCAGTCGCGACTGCCGTGGTTTTGTTTTCCACACCTCCGACTTCTGACTCCTGACTTCTGGCTCCTTATTTATGTTATAATAACCACATGTCTCGAAAACTACTTATCATAGGCACTATTATTGTGCTTTCAATAATGTTAACTGGCTATTCGTTTGCTGCTCCGACTGTACCACCGACAGATCCTTTAGTAGGCGGTCAAACCAGTGGCGCTGGAAGCACTAGTACCAACACCTCTTCATCAGATAATTCAGTTGGAGGGGTTCAAGCAGCAATTAACTCGCTTGAAGCAACAACTTCAGCAGCTGGTCTGCCAAAGCAAACGCTTGGCGCAACGCTCAAAAAAGTGATTGATAACGTGATTGGATTGTTAGGAGCGGCATTCTTGATTCTCTGTATCTACGGCGGACTTCGTATGATGTTCTCAAAAGGAGACGAGAAAGCGTATGCAGAAGGAAGAAAGACGATTTCGTGGGGTGTTATTGGCATGATCGTTATACTTGTTTCTTACGGTATAGTTGATCTCTTGTTTGGCGTAGTGGTACCTGGAATATCAGGGCAATAAACTTAATTAATAAACTATTTAAATAAATAATTTTATATGAAAAAATTTCTTTCGTTCGCACTTTCGTTAGCGCTCGCGCTCACCTTAGGAGTAGTATCAGTTCAAGCAGCAACTGATACTCTTGATGATCTTAAGTTAGAAAATCTATCTAATCAACTTGATGTGTCTGCTCAAGGTCCTGCTGAAACACTCGTTACAATCATTAATACACTCTTCGGACTTCTTGGAACAGTCGCCCTCCTCATCTTCCTTTACGCAGGTTTTCAATGGATGATGTCAGGAGACTCTGCTGATGGAGCAAAGAAGGCAAAAGAGAGAATGAAAAATGCAGCTATTGGTATCTTCCTCATCCTTGCAGCATATTCAATTTCATCGTTTGTAATCAATGCGCTTACTACTGCAACTGGTGGTAATGGGTAATTAATAACAAAAAACCCTCAAGGAATTGAGGGTTTTTTATTTTACTCTTTTCGTATGATATAATAGTAGCATGAAATATTTCTCATTTATTATCGGGTGTCTCATAATTCTTGGTGTTAGTGTCTCAAACGCTATCGCAATCACTCCACAACAACATCTTGAGTCTGTAGATTACACAAATGTACAAACTAATGAAGTACGCGGTAGCGCTGCTTTGGTTATTGTAAATTTTATTAATGTTGTCTTTGGTTTACTTGGCGTTGTTATTCTCGTCTATTTCTTGTACGCAGGTTTTAAATGGATGATGGCGCAAGATAATCAAGGTGAGGTCAAAAAAGCAAAGGATATCATGAAAAACGTCGCCATTGGCGCATTCGTTATCCTCATCTCCTACTCACTCGCAACCTTTGTCACCAACGCGCTACTTAACTTAAATAAATAACTTCCGACTCTGGAAGTTATTTATTTTCTGATCGTAATCTGAGAATTTCACGGATATACTCTCTACCCACTTTAAACACTGACACTTTTGAGTCTGTTGCGCTTGCTCTATCTTTCCATGTAACTGGTAACTGCGCAATTGATTTTTGTGCTCTTTCGAGGCGATAGACAAGCTCTGAATCAAAAAACCATTGATCATTTTTGATATACGGTAGCATCTCAAGCGCAACGCTTGACTTAACCATCTTGCATCCGCACGGAAAGTCAGAAACGTTACTTGTCAACACAGAGCGCATCAAAAAACGAAAGATCCGCGAAGCTGTTCGTCGAAGTAGTGAGCGCTTGGTGCTTGAATGCGCATGATATCGATTAGCGATGACAGCGTCATGAGAGTCAATAAGCGCAATCATGCTTGGCAAAGCCGCCAAATCAACTGCCAAATCAGCATCCATAAACATCACTGCATCATATGCGTCACCAAACTTCTCCCAGGCGCTTTTTATCGCAATCCCCTTACCTTTGAGTGGTATTTCATGTAATTGAACACTTGGTGTGTGAAGGGACACTTCCCGCACCACCGCGCGGGTATCGTCTTGAGACGCATTGTCAGAAACAATAATTGTTGTCTTGACGTCTGATAGATTATTTTTGATAAAGCTTTCTAATCGCAAAAGACTCTCTTTGATAATAGAGGCTTCGTTGTATGTTGGGATGACAATCAAAAGAGATTTCATGCTCACACTATATCACGTTATCCACATCTGCAAAACACTGTACTCTTGTAATGTGAGTTAAAGCTGTTATACTAAGTAGGACATCGGTAATTCACTGATTACTCATACCAGTCATTTGCCTCATTAGTTGTGGGCCTTTCATGCTTGGCTTCATAATGAATGAGGCTTTTTCTTTTGAGGTGCGTGAGTACTTGATTCTTCAATTACTATTCTGCGTTATGAAATACAGCGTCTACATCGTCTAGGTCGTCAAGTTTTTCAAGTATTATCTCTAATTCTGATGATTGTTCAGGCGTGAGTTCTTTTGTTTCTTTGGCTACATATTCAATCGCAGAATCGGAAAGAGTGATGCCAAGTTGAGTTAGTGTTTTTAGAGCATTTCCATAATCAACTACATTAACATACACGATCCATTGCTCATCTAGTTTCAAAATATCAAGAGCTCCAGCATCAATTAATTTCATTTCCAATTCATCTGGTACATGTTTCAAAATTTCATCATGTGCAAGATAGATAACACCCTTTTTTTCAAAATTCCATGACACTGCCCCTTGAGCAGCAAGCGTCATTTCGTGTTTAGCAACCACATTCTTGATCTCGGTAAGCGCGCGGTTTGTGTTGTCAGTTTGGCAAACAATAATCATACCGACTTTTCCCGGGCCAAGCGCCTCGTACACGGCTTCGTTAATCGCCCCTCCTTCTAACTCCCCCGTACCTTTTTTGATCGCGCGCTCAATCACATCTTTTGGCACACTGACGCTCTTAGCTCGATCAATCGCAAGTCGCAGCGAAAAATTAAAATCAGGATTACCGCCTCCAAGTCGCGCAGCAACCGTTACCGCGCGCGCCATTTTGGTAAATGTAGTCGCTCGCTTTGCGTCTATTCCGCCTTTATATTGTCGTACTTTGTGCCACCGAGAATGACCGGACATAGGTTAGAAGTAAGTAGTAAGAAGTAAGTAGTAAGTAAAGATAGTGTAGTTAAGATTTCTTGATATGTAAAGTGTCTTGTGTACTGTGTCTTGTGTACTGTGTCTTGTGTATCGTGTATACTATTTTTATGTCACACAACAAATCAACTACTATCTTAGGTATCGATCCCGGCTATGGTATCGTTGGTTTTGGTGTAATTACTATTAACGATTCTCATCAGATGAAACACGTCACTCATGGCGTGATCACCACACCTTCAAAATCAGAATTTATATCTCGCATACACATCATTTCGCAAGATCTTATCGATATTATCAAAAAATATAAACCAGATGCTGTTGGTATTGAAAAAATATTTTTTGCAAAAAACACCAAAACTGCCATCGATGTTGCTCAGGCGCGAGGCGCAATCCTTGCTACCATCGCAGCCCATAACGTGCCGATCTTTGAACTAACACCACTACAAGTGAAACAAGGTATCGTTGGATACGGAAAGGCGGATAAAATTCAGGTACAAAAAATGACACAGTATCTCATGGGACTCACAAAAATCCCAAAACCTGACGATGCCGCCGACGCGCTCGCAATCGCCGTAGCCGTATCAACGCAAGTATTGACGCGAAGATTAAAAGGAGTATAGTAATAAGCATATAGTTCTTCAACCCTTTGGCAAGGAAAATCACATGGCTTCTCAAAAACTTCGAATCCCTTCAAACTCTGAATTACACATGTTTCATTCGCTTGGAGCAATTCCAGCAAGCTCCGCGTATTTGGATGTTGGTGATGAAGCGGTGATTACGCGTATTAATTCTGTACGCGCCAAAGCACCTGACTCACAAGGCAAAATTACACTGAATCGCTCCAAGACGATTGCAATTCGTAATGAGCAAATCAATGCATTTTTTGCTCACGGAACGAGAGCTTCTCGTTATAGTATTGGGCAAGACAAAGAAGGTCTGCCTATTATTACGACAAAATAGTTCATTCAATCCCCAAGCCACAACGGTGCGGGGTTTTTTGATACTAAGGTTAGCTCTATACAATTGAATTTTTACCCTATATTCGTTATACTGCATTCATGAAATAGCTTTCTACTTAA
This sequence comes from Candidatus Falkowiibacteriota bacterium, assembly GCA_020849205.1. Taxonomy (GTDB): domain Bacteria; phylum Patescibacteriota; class Patescibacteriia; order CAIXNZ01; family JADLGS01; genus JADLGS01. The sequence continues at coordinate 8,331 of JADLGS010000073.1, forward strand.
TACTTTCTACTTTTTAAAAATGTCTCACTCTCAACATCACAGTGAATGGAAAAATCAGCGTCCACACAAAAATTCATTGTTTGCAATTATCATCCACCTCATCAAAAAACCCTTCAAGCTACTTACGAAAAACAAAGAGGGTGTAATGAAAAACGCAATCGCAGGACTTGTTCTTGCGGGACTTTTTGGTTCGCTTGTACTCGTCGCGGCGTTTGGAATATTTTCTCGACAACTTCCTGACGTACACTCAATTCTTAATCGCTTTGTCGCTGAATCAACAAAAATTTATGACAACAAAGGCGAAACATTGTTGTACGAATTTCATGGCGATGAAAAAAGAACCATCGTAGAGTTGTCCGAAATTTCGCCAAACGTCATCAACGCTTTGATTTCAGCCGAAGACAAAAATTTTTACGAGCACAAAGGATTTTCTATTCTTGGCATTATCCGCTCCGTAATTCGCAACACATTCACTGACAGCCGTGTTGGAGGATCAACACTCACTCAACAGATGATTAAAAACACGGTCCTCACCAACGAAAAAACATATACTCGTAAAATCAAAGAGCTCATCTTGGCGCGTAAAGCTGAGCAAGAATTTACCAAAGAAGAAATTCTTAAAGTGTATCTCAATACCATCAACTACGGAGGCGTAAACTATGGTGTTGAATCAGCGTCGCAAGCTTTCTTTGGCAAGTCGTCAAAAGACGTAACGCTCGCGGACGCTGCTGTACTTGCGGCGATTCCACAACGCCCTACCTACCTTTCTCCATACGGAAAACATCTTGATGTGCTTAAGGCTCGACAAGAATGGGTCCTTGATCGCATGCAAGAAGAGGGATATATCACCAAAGAACAATCACAAGAAGCAAAGGGACAAGAGTTAGTGTACAAAGAGCAAAAAATTCAAGGTTCAATCACCGCCCCCCACTTTGTCTTTTATGTACACGATCAGCTTATCGCGGAATTTGGCGAAGAACTTGTAAACCAAGGTGGACTCAAAGTTATCACAACTCTTGATGCAAAAAAACAAGAAGTTGCTGAAAAGGCAATACACGACGCTAACGAAAAAAATCTAGAGAAAGGCGCTACCAACGCAGCACTTGTATCACTTGATGCAAAAAATGGAGAGATTTTGGCGATGGTTGGATCACAAGACTTTTTTAATGACGAGATTGACGGTAAGGTAAATATTGTAACAAGCGCACGTCAACCAGGTTCGTCAATCAAGCCTATTGTCTACGCGACGGCTATCGAAAAAGGATTTACCACGGAAACAGTTGTGTATGATGTAAACACAAATTTTGCAGTTTCAGGAAAAGCATATGAACCAAAAAATTACGATCTCAAAGAACGCGGACCCATCACTTTTCGAAATGCGCTTGCGCAATCACTCAACATCCCTGCGGTAAAGGCGATGTATTTAGCTGGCGTTCCAAATGTAATGAAAAAACTCGTCGAAGACCTAACGTATTCGACAATCAAAAAAGAGCAAGATTGCGGACTTTCTCTCGTGCTTGGTGGATGCGAGGTCACACTCCTTGATCACGCAAGCGCATATACAGGATTTGCGCGCGACGGCGAAATGAGTAAGGCAGTAGCGATCAAAGAAGTATACGACACTGATGGAAAAAAGATTTTTGATATCGAGTATACCAAAAAGAAAGTATGGGAACCTCAAACTGCCCGCGCAATCAACAGCATTCTTACCGATAACGTCGCGCGCACACCGGTTTTTGGCCCAACAAGCTACTTACAACTTGGTGATCGTCCAGTCGCGGCAAAAACCGGTACGACTAATGATTACAATGATGCATGGGCAATGGGTTACACGCCATCATTCGTCACCGGAGTGTGGGTTGGAAACTCTGACGGTACAGACATGAAACGTGGCGCCGATGGTTCAGTTGTCGCAGCTCCAATCTGGAACGCTTATATGCGAGGAATCTTACAAGGCACGCCCGTAGAAACGTTTAAAGCGCCAGACCCACTTCCAGAAAACATCGCGCCTGTGTTGCGTGGTGTTCTTGGTGGAACAGTAGAGGTAGAAATCGATCGTATCTCACAAAAACTTGCCACTGAATTCACGCCAGCAACGACTCGTGAAAAGAAAATCTTTACACAACACCACGACATTCTCCATTTTGTACGCAAAGACGACCCTCGTGGCGCTCCGCCAGATGATCCAGCAGTTGCCGATGGCGCCTATGGCGTTTGGGAGCAAGCGGTGCAAAATTGGGTCACGCGTGATCTACAAAAAAGAAAAGAAGAGGCGCTTGCAAAAGGAGAGCCATGGAACGACGCTACGGTTAACGCAGCGCCACCTACTGAATACGACGATGTTCACAAGCCTGAGCTTGTACCTTCGTTAACGGTTACCAACGTTACCAACAATCAAGTAATTGATCAATCAACTTACACCGTTACCGTACAAGCAAACGCTCCACGCGGTATTAGTAAAGTGGAGTACAAGATTGATGGGGTTGTGAATGCCGTAAACACATTTGTGCCATACAGCGGAACGCTTTCGTTAGCTGGCATCCCGTCTGGATTTCACACGCTCACAGTTACCGCATTCGATGATGTTGAAAATCAAACTTTCCAAAACTTTGAAATCAACATCAAGCAAACTTCATCACTTCCTTCTCTCATCATATCAGCGCCAACAACTATGACGACGAGTGGTGGGGCAATTACAGTCAATGCAAGTACACTCAACGGCATCAAAACTCTCAACCTCATCAGTGTTGGCCCATCAAACCTGCCAAACCTCTCAACCTCCCTCTCATCCCCAACCTCAACGCCAATCCAACTACAATGGACGCCAAATGAAGGTGCGGGCACCTACACCATCTACACTCAAGGTGCTACAACTTCGAATGCGACTGTGACAAGTAACTCAATAACGGTAACCGTACAATAATAAAAATACCCTCGATGTTCGAGGGTATTTTTTGCATATTAATACTTCTATTGCGAAAAAAATGTTCGCATGTAGAATGTATGGTAATGATATGCATTTTTCCCAACCTCTTCCTTTA
>JADLGS010000074.1 GCA_020849205.1 Candidatus Falkowiibacteriota bacterium
AATTTGGTCGTCGACGTTACCTACCTGACTTAGCGTCAAATAATGGTATGCTGAAAAACGCAGCAGAGAGAATCGCGGTAAACATGCCGCTTCAAGGGACGGCAGCGGATCTTATTAAGATTGCCATGATCAATATCCACGAAGAACTGCCTAAAATCTCACCACAATCAAAAATGTTGTTACAGGTGCATGACGAATTAGTCTTTGAAGTACCAGACAGCGAAGTGCAAAAAGTATCGCGCTTTGTCAAAGAAAAAATGGAACAAGCGGGAGTTTTTGAAGTGCCGATTGTCGTTGACGTGAGTCATGGCAAAAATTGGGGAGAATTATAAAAAGAAAAAGAACTAGTGCTGACTAGTTCTTTTTTAGTAAAAACATTTCTTGTACGGGAATATTACCCATGAAATACTCCAAACCTGACGCAACAAAACCAAAGCTCTCATATAAGTGAATTGCTCGTTTGTTGTACTTCACTACGCCAAGAGACCAAGATTTTTTGTTATTAAGAGTGTAAAAAGCATGTTCAAGCAATCTACGCCCAAACCCTTGGTCAATAAAATCATTTGAGACGTATAGCGATTGAAGGTAGTTGGTTGTTGTAAATTCCATCACCGCAACATAACCAAGTATCTGACCTAGATCACTCACCCCGACAAATCGATTACAAGAAATAGCTTGTGATGGATCATAACGTCGTGGACTTGTCGACATAACCTGATATGTAATATGAACATCATTTCTCGTTATACCATATTCAGCGCTCGGATAATGACGCATCCAACACTCGTACACCATCTCTCTTACACACTGATAGTCGCTTTCCTTTTGAAATGAACGGATAATCATGGAACACCTCATAAGGACATACTATCGTTTTTTGCCAAAAAATCAAGACGCTTGTCACAAGGTAATTCATAGGGTAAGCTATCAACAAATACTATGCTTCATTTTTTGTACGGGGACGAATTCCGCGTAAAACAACAACTTCAAACAATCATCACATCCGCCAAACAAAAATATGGCGCTGATCTTCTAATCCGCAAAATTAACGGACAAGAAATTAACGAAAAAGAATTACACGCTACGTGTCACGGTCAAGACTTGTTTCATAAACACGCTGTCGTCGTTATCTCATATTTGTTAGATAAGGCACCGTCAGAAAAAGTTACTAAGGTCATTGAATCACTTATCGAAAGTAAACAACCGCTTCCTAATGAGATTATTATTACGCACTACGGCGATCTCAAGAAATCAAAATTAGGATCAGCTCTTTCTAAAATTAAAACTGCGGCGTATTTCGAACCCATGAATGAATCTACGCTCTCTGCGCTGCTACTTGCGCACGCAAAACAAAACAACGCGCTTCTACCCAACACGAGCGCGCAACTCTTAATTTCGTATTGCGGCTCAGATGCTTATGTTTTACTACAAGAACTTGATAAGCTTATGGCATACGCTCATGGCGCGACTATCGATCAAACAATGATCGCGCTTCTCGTGCCCCACGAAAATTATGATGAAATATTTTCATTTTTGGACGCAGTAGCTACCAACAAAAAAGCACTCGCGCTCAAGCTACTTACAAAACAAATTCAAAAAGGTGAAGATGAAATTAAAATCACCTACGCGCTCACAAGACAAATTCGCACGCTCATTCACATCAAAGACCTAATCGCAAGTAAAGGCAATCTCCTGGCAGATGAAATAGCCTCTCTACTTGGAATCCATCCCTATGTAGCAAAAAAATCTTTACAAATTTCACATTCTTTTACGAGCGCGCAACTTAGGCACATATACAAATATCTTCAAGCGATTGATAGAGGTATAAAAAACTCATACCTTGATCCTCAAACTCTTATTGAAACAATGATTGTAAAAATATAAAAAATCCACCACGGTAGTCGCGACTGCCGTGGTGGATTTTATATTACTTTGTTGTCTTCTTTAAAGCGTGTAAACGAGATAATGTTCGTGAACCAGCATTTTTGTTGATGATATGCTTTTGAACCCCCTTATCTGTCTTCTTTTGAATCGCGAGTAAAAGTTCATCTACTCCCTTTTCTTTTGCAAGAATTGCTTTGCGAGCCTTCTTGATCATTGTTTTAAGATCAGCTCGAAATGCCAAGTTTTTGGCTGCGCGTTTCTTATCTTTGCGAACTTGTTTGATCGCATTTTTTAGATTAGGCATAAATTACAGTTGAAAGTTATAAGTTGGAAGTTATAAGTAAATGAATACTCGAATCTAAATTCTATATTCTATATTCCTTCTCGCAGTCCTACCACCTGAGACACAGGTTAAGTACTTGTGGGAATATAGTAATTGATTTACCCTTCTTTGTCAATGCAATTATTAACTATTAGGGATTAGGAAATAGGGATTAGGTCGAGCATTACTTATTTCTCTATTTGATCTGTTAGATATTTAATATAAGCATGCAATGACTTAAGTAATGATTCGTATGCATCTATAAGTTTAATATAACTATCTTTATCTATGTAACTTAATCCTAATGCAACCTTTAAGTGACTAAGCGTCTCATGAAGTTCACCGCGTGCAATATATAAAACTCTTATTTTATCAGCGTATGTAAATCTACCCTGAGCTTCTGCAATATTAGCAATAATCGAATTTGATGATTTTAAAAGTTGTACCGAAAGACCGTATTTTTGTATATCAGGAAACTTGGAAACTAAACCCGCAACTTGTAAAACAAGCTCATATCCCATTTCCCAAATTTTTAACTTTTGAAAATTTTCACTCATAATAATCCCTAATCCCCACTACCTAATCCCTAATCAATTGGTTTATCAATGGTAAGCATCTTCACATCACCCTCTACCCCCGTAATTCTTTCAGCGTCTTTTGCAAGTAATTCAAATTGCTTTGATGAGTCATTGTATGAACTTACTGCGTTTGAAAGATGTGTTCCTAGTTTTTGCAAACCAGTATTATATTTAAATAAATGTTGTTGTAGTTTATCGACATTCTTTTTTATCTCCCCCGCCTGCTCTTCAATTTTTAGAGCGCGTAATCCTTGTAAGACAGTTTGAAGATACGCAAGAAAAGAAGTAGGAGAAACAATAATCACCTTGTATTTACTAGCTGCGCGATGAATTAAATTTTCAGTATCTTCCGTAACAGCTCCAACCTTATTAATCAATAAATCATAATAAATTCCTTCTGACGGAATAAACATAAACGCAAAATCAAGCGTTCCCTCAGACGGACGAATGTATTTTGATGTCTCAACAATTCTATTTTTTAAGTCATTAACAAAAAGTTTTTCTAACTTTTCTTTTTCAAGTTCATTTTTTTCTTGAACTAATCGATTATAATTTTCCAAAGAAAATTTTGAATCAACGGGAATTATTTTATCTTTGACAAAAAGCGCAGCATCAACAATCTCTCCATCTTTAAATTTGTACTGCATTTCAAAGGTATTTGGCGGAAGAACATTTTTTAACACAGATTCCAAAAAGTATTCACCAAGAATGCCACGTTGCTTTGGATTTTTTAAAATATCTTCAAGTGATTGAAGTTGTTCAGAAAAATTCAATACTTGCTTATTTGTCTCCTCTAGCTTAGTTAGCTTCTCTGTCACATCCCCTACTAATTTTGATGTTGTGTTGAGATGTGATTGAAGCGAGGTTTGAGACGAGTCCATGCGCTCATGAAGAGTGCTTGAAAGATTTTGGACTTGCTGTTGAAGCATCATCATCGTTGTTTGGTCGATTGCCGGCGCCTTAAACTTATGAAGTAAAAAATAAAGAGTATAGAGAGCAGCGCCAAAGGCGAGTAAGCCGACGACGATCGAAATGATGATAAGTGTGTTCATAAGATATTTTTATGCTATTATTGTACATGTCTTTAGAAGACTTATCAAAGAATTGAAAGTGTCAAGGATCAGAATGGGTACATTCTCAATCGCAGATGCACAGATACGTGATTTAATCACAAATTTAGTAGATAGGCTAATATTGGGTAATATATTATATATTGGCTAATATTAGGTAAATCAAATTACTTCACGCGTGCCCGCCGAATCAAATTGTTTCACGTGCCCCGGCGCTCGCGAGCGCCAGGGCGTGAAACAATTTTTAGACCTTCTAGTAAAATGGATATTACAGCTCCGTCCTAAGGAGTAGTTCTGGGTTCGATTCCCGGGAGGGTCACAAGTTTCCGCCAGAGGCGTCCTGTCCGCCTCTGGCGGAGATCAGCCTTTGGCTGAAAGTGGATAGAACTGCCCCGTCCTACATGTCCGACTCAGCTTTAATGACGGCGGAAGGAGTAGTTCTGGGTTCGATTCCGTCCGGGACCACAATAATTATACATCTGTTCATCAGATCATTCGACCTGATACACGGTCGAATGACCGTGCAATTCCCGCGAGGGTCACATACCAGAAATCAGGAGTCAGAAGTCATAATATTCTTCGTACGTCATTCAGAGGAGCGTCCAGTAATACGATACTTATTTATTTCATTGTAATACGCGACGTGGAATCTATTGCATCTTAACTGTAATAGATTCTATACTATCGCTCTAAATGACGTGTGTAAAATG
>JADLGS010000075.1 GCA_020849205.1 Candidatus Falkowiibacteriota bacterium
ATACAAGATATTTATGTATGTCTCACTTGTGCTTGGTATTGCGATTATGTTAACGCCGTTTTTTCTGGTTGCGCTCAGTAAGATCTCGTGATAATCTAGTGAAGAATTATATTTTTTATGAAGTTTTATATTTTAGGAGGTAGTGGATTTTTGGGGGGTGGTTTTGCAAAATTTGCGCAGGATGCAGGTCATGAAGTCGTGACTGATCGCGTTGATATTACAAATTACCCAGCTTTGGTTGAGGCGTTTACTCAACACAAACCAGATGTAGTGATAAATTTTGCAGGTGTTCGCGCATATCCAACAATTGACTGGTGTGAAGATCACAAGGAAGAAACGGTAGCAGTTAATGTTGGTGGTGCCATTAATTTTGCACTTGCTGCGCTCAAAGTTGGCGCGTATCCCATGATGATGTCGTCGGGATGTGTGTATTTGGGAGGTCCTGAAAAAGAGTTGAGTGAAGATGATGCGCCAAATTTCACGGGAAGCTTTTATTCACGCATGCGCATCGCGATGCAACAGGCGCTTGGTGAACTTCCGGTTTTGCAAATGCGCATTCGTATGCCAGTCTCAATGTACTCGCACCCTCGTAACTTTATCGACAAAATTGCAAGCTATCAAAAAGTTATTTCAATTCCCAATTCAGTTACGCTTATCGAAGATTTGTGGCCAGCAATGATGACACTTACGCAGCTCAAACCTCATGGCATTTTAAACATGACAAATGATGGCTACCTTGAACACTCAGCTGTGTTGCAAGCATACAAAGAAGTAGTTGACCCTAATCACGAATACGAACACATCACGCTTGAGCAACTCCAAGGCGAGGGAGGTATCACCAAGGCAAAACGAAGCAACTGTGTGTTGTGTACCAAAAAACGCAAATCCCTAGGAATCGAAATGCCAGCACTCGACCACATCCGCCTACATCAGATCATGCAAACCTTCAAAGAATCAAAAAAGAATCCCTCGTAGTATATGGGATTCTTTTTATTTCACCTCTAATCTTTCGTGGATTTTTTTGAGAGTGAGGTTGATTGCTTCGTGGATGTCTGATTGGTTGATGTGGAAATACGCGATACGCTTGTCTCCTGTTGGCGACAAGTCGATTGCGAGTTCTTGCGCGTTTTTGAGTGCTTGAGAGTAGAGGACGCCATGCATGATTCCTTGGTATTCATACATGAGAACAATAATTTTTGCTTCAGGCGCCGTTACCATCAATTCTTCAATAACATCGGCAACTTTTTGTGGCGTAGTTTTTAATTCATCAAAATCTTTTTGAATTAACCAACTATGCGCAATCTTGCCTGTGGGATCAGTTTTGAGGCGTGATAAAACTTTACCCCAGAGCTTGAGAGTTGTGATTGATTTTGTGTAGTAGAGATGTTTTACGATTTCATCTCGTTTAGCGCCTGCTTGCATGAGGCGAGTGGCGATGTGAAGCGTTGCCGGCGTCACTTGCGCAGATTTAAAACTTTTTGTTTTTGCGATAAGTCCGCAGAGCAAGCATTGAGCAATGTGCTCGTCGACAAGCGCGTTTGTTGGATCAAGAAGTTGCGCAATTTCAAATACTAATTCGGCAACGCTCGTTACGTTTGGATTAGTGTAATTAATCTGACCATAATTTTCATTTTGAATATCATGATCGATGTTGATGATTGTAGTTTTGTAGAAAAACTCATCATGTTTTTTAAATACATCGCCAAGCGAAGCAAGATCTTGTGTATCAATAGTGATAATGAGATCGTATTTATATTGACCTGTGTGAGTTGAAATATGCTCCTTTGAAAGCGATCCAGATTTTGGCGTTACGATAATGTTGAGCATTTGACCTTCCATTGCGTACGAAAGATCTTTGATTGGAATTTGTGACGCGTCAATACAAATTTTCATTTGATTGATGCCTTCGATACTTGAACTGATGCATTCTGATTTTGGTAAAAATTGGTAGGTTGTATCAAGCACAAATCCATCACTAACAATATCTACGTGCTTACCCATTTTTTCGAGCAACAATTTCAAAGCAAGGCTTGATGCAACTGCATCCGCGCTATGATTCTTTTTGAAGGTGATGAGGATATTAGAAGCACTCGTCACTTTCGTAGTGAGTTGTTGTTGTAGGGTTAGAGACATGATTACTAATTTTCGTCTAAAAACAACGCTTTTGGAAGCGATAGAGCACTATAACAGGAGGTTTGGGTGTAGTCAATAGGGTATATAAATACAGTGATAACTACAAATTCTAAACTCTAAGCTCTAAACTCTAAACAAAAGACTAAATTCTAAGCTCTAATTCTAAATTAGGGTTAGATTTTAGTGCCTGCCTGCAGCAGGCAGGTTTAGAGTTGATTTAGTCTTTAGAGTTTAGTTTTTAGAATTTGTAATTTTAAACGCTCATACTCTTTATACTTTCCCCATAATCATATATACTAACCATACAATTATCACATAATAATCCTATGAAAGAAATCAACGAAAACGAGCTACCTAAGGCATACGAGCCTACGGCGCATGAGGATAGAATCTATAAGAAATGGGAGGATTCGGGGAAGTTTAATCCTGACAACTACGATCTCGACGAAAATTCGGGGACTTTTACGATTATGATGCCACCGCCAAACGCAACGGGTGTTTTGCATCTTGGTCATGCCTCGACGCTCGCGTATGAAGATTTAATGATTCGTTTTGCGCGTATGCAGGGTAAGCGCACGTTGTGGCTTCCCGGAACTGACCATGCTTCAATCGCAACTCAAGCAAAAGTGGAAAAATTAGTTTTGGAAAAGGAAGGGAAGACTCGTCATCAGTTGGGGCGCGAAGAATTACTCAAACGTATTGATGCGTTTGTCGAGGATTCACGAAACACCATTCGTTCTCAAGTGCGCAAAATGGGATCGTCATGTGACTGGAGTCGCGAGCGCTACACGCTCGACAAAGGACTTTCTGATTCTGTGCTAGAAATTTTTGTACGAATGTACAATGATGGACTTATCTATCGTGGTGATCGAATTGTAAACTGGTGCCCTCGTTGCAAATCTACGCTTGCTGACGATGAAGTGAATTATAAAGAGGGATCTGCAAAGTTCTACACTTTTAAATATTCAAAAGATTTCCCTATTGCGATCTCTACAACTCGTCCAGAAACGAAACTTGCTGATGTAGCTGTTGCTGTGCATCCTTCTGACGAAAGATACATGCAGTATATCGGAAAAACTTTTTCTGTTGATTTTGCAGGTGGTACAAAACTTTCTATCAAAGTGATTCCTGATTATCACGTCGACAAAGAGTTTGGAACGGGCGCGCTTGGTGTAACTCCTGCTCATTCTGCTGTTGATTACCAAATGGCTCAAGAACATGCCCTTCCTATTATCAAATTGATAAACGAAGATGGCATTATTACAGAAAATGGTGGTGCGTTTGCTGGACAAACTGTTGCGCAAGCAAGAAAGTCTGTGGTTGCGTACCTCAAAGAACAAGAATTATTGATCGAGGAAAAAGATATTCCTCAAGCACTTTCGATTTGTTATCGCTGCGATACTCCCATCGAGCCCTTACCATCATTACAGTGGTTTGTAAATATGAGTAAAGAAGTGGAGTTTCCTGATGGCAAGAAATCAACTCTCAAAGAACGAGCACTTTCTGTTGTGACTGATAAAAAAATTAATTTTGTCCCAGATCGTTTTGAAAAGTCGTATGCTGATTGGATGAATAACTTGCATGATTGGTGTATCTCACGTCAGATTTGGTTTGGTCATCAAATTCCTGCTTGGTATCGTGGCGATGAAGTGTATGTTGATAAAACTGCGCCAGAAGGTGATGGATGGGTACAAGATACTGACACACTTGATACCTGGTTTTCGTCTGGACAGTGGACGTTTGCAACGCTTGGTTGGCCTGATAATGTGAAGCAAGGAGCGGTAGCAGAAAAATACGAACAACGAAATGATCTTGAGCGTTTTCATCCGACGGACGTAGTTGAAACGGGCTACGACATCCTTTTCTTTTGGGTTGCGCGTATGATTTTGATGACCGAATATGCGCTTGGTGAAATTCCTTTTAAAAATGTCTACCTCCACGGTTTAATTCGTGATGAAAAAGGTGTAAAAATGAGTAAGTCGCTTGGTAACGTTATTGATCCACTTGGCGTTATTGCAAAATATGGTACTGATGCACTTCGCATGTCATTGATTATTGGCGCTACACCAGGAAATGATTTAAAGTTGGGAGAAAATAAGGTGGAGGGGTATCGTAATCTTACCAACAAGATTTACAACATCTCTCGATTTATTTTGAGTACGGTTAAAAAAGTAAAACGCGTCACAAAGAAGCCAAAGGCAAAAACTGTTGCAGATGAATGGATATTAAATGAACTTGATAAGACTATTGCGCTTACTACAGAAAGAATTGAAACATATCAATTTTCTCTCGCCGGAGAAGGGTTGCGTGAGTTCACATGGAATACGTTGGCAGATTGGTATATTGAAATAGCAAAGATTGAAGGAGATAAGGATGAGATATTGCTGTATGTTTTGGAAAAAGTCTTAATCTTGTGGCATCCTTTTACTCCGTTTGTTACCGAGTATGTTTGGGAGCTACTTGGTTATGAAGATATGATCATGACGCAAGCTTGGCCTCGCGTTATCAAAGAAGATATCAAAGAAGTAGAATTCGACTTTGTCATGAACCTCATCTCAAGTATTCGAACAATGCGCGGAGAAAACAAATTGGATCCCGTCTTGAAACTGAACGCGCTTGTTATCTCACCAGATGTAAAAGTTTTATCAAAGCAAGAAGCAATTATCAAAAAGTTAGCTCGCCTAGAAAATTTAGAGATCACCCACGAACAACAAGAGCGACCAAAGGCTTCGGCAATGCAAGTATTTGCGCCCGCATCAACGGTATATCTCTTGCTTGATGGAATTATTGATATCGACAAAGAGCGAGCTCGACTTGCCAAAGAAATTGAGTCAGCGCAAAAATTAATTAGCGCTACACAAGCACGTCTTGCTAACGAGTCATTTGTGAAAAGCGCCCCGGTGGACATCGTTGAATCGGCAAAGACGCAACTTGGTGATGCGCAAGAAAAAGTCGCAAAATTAACTTCTCAATTTGAAAGTCTCGCATAACAAACATATATGGAAACAAAAAAATTAGAAGAGTTTTTGACGCGAGGCGTTGAAAACATCTATCCAAAAAAAGATTTCTTGGCAAGTAAGCTCAAAAAAGGCGAGAAGCTGCGTATTTACGCAGGTGTTGACCCTACGGGTGAGTCTTTGCACTTGGGTCACGCTACGGTGTTTCGTAAACTTGCGAAGTTGCATGAGATGGGACACGCTATTATTTTGTTGATCGGAAGTTTCACGGCAAAAATTGGCGATCCTACAGGAAAATTATCTGCGCGCATACAATTAACTGACGCCGACATCAAAAAGAATATGAAAGGATACGTTGATCAATTGTCAGGTATTTTGAATTTTAATGACAAGAAGAATCCGATCGAGATTGCGTATAATGATTCGTGGCTTGCGCCGATGAGTTTTGCTGATGTTGTTTCGCTCTCGTCTCATTTTACCGTACATCAAATGCTTGAGCGTGATATGTTTCAAGAAAGAATTAAAGGAGGGAAGCCAATTTTTATTCATGAGTTTTTGTACCCACTCATGCAAGGATACGATTCTGTCGCGCTTGATGTTGATATGGAGATTGGAGGAAACGACCAGACGTTTAATATGCTTGCGGGTAGAACTTTGTTGAAGTCAATGAGAGAAAAAGAGAAGATTGTGATGACGCTTGAGCTTCTTGTTGACTCACAAGGCAAAAAAATGAGCAAAACGGATAACAACTTTGTCGCCCTTACTGATTCTGGAAAAGATATGTATGGCAAGATTATGAGTTGGCCAGATGAGATGATGCAAAAAGCTTTTCGTATCCTCACGGATGTTTCTGCTGATGAGATTGCGCAGATGAGTAAATCAATTAAGAAAGGCGCAAATCCACGTGATATCAAAATGAAGCTTGCATATGAAGTTGTGCGATTATACAAGAGAGA
>JADLGS010000076.1 GCA_020849205.1 Candidatus Falkowiibacteriota bacterium
AACACCATTACCAAGTACGATACCAGCAGTAAGAATTAATACTGCAACTACCACTGATGGAACGTATTCCGCGATGCTTACGAGGAATGAGTTAAATTGATCAAGTTTTAAGATGTCTGCAACCGCAATAAGCGTTACAAGCACCAAAAACCACTTCACTAACCAACCTACTACTGACGCAAGTGACACATTTGCACCTGTTGTGTTAAGTTTTTGAATCGCTGGCACCTTTGCTACAAATGAATCGATCTTAGAAAGTTCGATTACACGTGCTACAAGCTTCGCTACTGCTCCCGCCACCAACAAACCGATGACAAGAATAATAAGCGCAGCTATAAGTCCCGGAATAAATCCGATGAACGAGTCAAAAAGCTCAGCAAATGAAGCGCTTAGCGTTGACCCAATTTGAGATAAAAATCCCATAAAAATGTGGTTACTAAATAAATAATTAAAACTAAGGTTTTGCACACCCTCCCCCTTGTATCATTAGTATACCAAAAAAGCGCCTTAGCGCTCAATGGTAAACAATTCTATTGATCGGTGTGAGAAGCGTTTTTTCATGACTGGGTGGCCTTTTATGAGGATAACTTGATCCCCAGTACAAGCATAATTTTGACGACAAGCTTCGTCAACAGCCCGTTTTACAATCATTTCATCACTCATCACTCCATTTACCAAAAAGGGTGTCACACCCCAACTCAAGGCGAGTTGTCGAGCGACTCGTGGGTACGGCGTCGTAGCGACTACGGGAATTCCAGGGCGTAATTTTGAAATTAATCGAGCAGTCGCTCCTTTCATCGACAACACAACAATCATATTGACGTGCGTGTTGAGTGAGAGCACTGCTGCCGCCGAAGCAATCGCCTCATCATGTTTCACATGCTTCCACGTCTTTTCAGAAAAATCGACATCATCGAGAGTAGACTTTTCGATGTTTGAACAAATTGATGACATCATAGCGACCGCTTCGAGTGGATACGCTCCCATCGCCGACTCCCCCGACAACATGATAGCGTCTGTTTTGTCGATTACCGCATTAGCCACATCAGAAACCTCTGCGCGCGTTGGACGAGGATTTTTGATCATCGATTCAAGCATTTGAGTCGCCACAATCACAGGCTTGCCAACTGCATTACACTTCTCAATAATCTGCTTCTGCATAAGTGGCACCTCTTCTGCGGGCATTTCAATACCAAGATCGCCACGCGCAATCATGACACCATCAGCAACTTCCAAAATAGCATCAAAATTTTCAACCGCTTCGCGTTTTTCAATTTTTACAATAACCCCCGGCATCACCACATCTTTATTTTTGTACTTTTTTTCCAGAGCAACAATACGCTTATGCAACACTTTCACGTCATTCACGCTTCGTACAAACGAAAGAGCCACAAAATCAACGTTTTGCGAAATTCCAAAATTCAAATCCTCAATATCTTTTTCTGATAGTGAAGAAATAGAAAGCGTCGTGTCAGGAAAATTCATTCCTTTGTGCGACGTAACCACGCCTCCATGCACTACTTTAGTAATAATATCATTACCTTTAACAGCTTTTACTACACACTCAAAAACTCCATCAGCAATCAAAATGCGATGACCTTTTTTTACTTCCTTATGCAAAATATCATACGTCACAGGAATCTTACTGCCATGAGACTTACCCGTTGTAAAAACCACTTCTTTGCCATCTTTTAATTCAACACCCTGCGCTGGTAAATCACCAAGACGAATGCGTGGTCCTTGAAGATCTTGCAAGAGCGCGACAGTGGTTTTTGTTTTTGCTGCCGCAGTACGAATATTTTTTATCAACTTCGCGTGATCAGCGTAAGTACCGTGAGAAAAATTAAGACGAGCAACATTCATCCCCGCTTTCATCATCTCAACTAATTTTTCAACCGACGAAGATGCTGGTCCAATCGTACAAACTATTTTTGTTTTTTTATCCATACTATTAAACGTCTAAATTTTTTGCGTACTTACCAAGAAGTGGCAACACCCACTCTTCACCAAGGTATGCTTTAATCACCGCAATAGCACTTATAACAAAAAGTAATATTGATCCAAAAAAAGAAACGAGCCATCCTAAGAGCGGGATAACTAAAATTATTGCATTGAGTGTCCACGCAACAAACAACACGAGCCCTTGCTTACCATGAAACTGACAGTACGCGCTCGATTTTTTTGCAAACAATGGCACAATAAATAAAATGCCAATATATCCCATTGCTGAGATAATTCTTTCTTCAAATGTGTATTTCATATAGATATAGTATACCACAAAACAAAAACCCCGTCTTATGCGACGGGGCGAAAGTTATTTTTTGGATTTACCGACGCGCGAAATTTCGCGCGCTTCGAGTTATGGCGATACTACTCCCATAGTTCGTGTAACCTCGGTTACCACGACGACGATTACTCATCACCATCACAGGTACTCGACGAGCATCGCGCTCTTTAAGATATTCGCGATTCTCATTTATGTGACGAGTAAAAATCCTCGCAACGCAACTACGCCTCGGTAATGGAATTTTGGAACGAATCAAGCAAACACTCCTTGTTGGAGTCCCTTGAATGCGCGAGCGTCAGAACGCTCAGTGAAAAAAGGACGCGCCTTCGTTTTCTTGCGAAAACGACGGAGCGAAGAAAGGTCACCTTGACGCACCAACGAGGCGCGACGATGTACCCAATGGCCACCTGTTTTGACATGTGAACGTTCAGCTTTTTGTTTATCCATGTACACATCCTTAGAGGAGGGTGAAAAAGAACATAGGAATATTTATACCGCAGAGTACAAATTTCGTCAACGGCCTACGGTAATGTGTACACACATATGGCGGTTTTTACCAGATACGCTAATCTGGCTAAATGACAGTAAAAATGCCAAACAATATAATCGAAGAGAGGTTGAGATGGGTACTGCCCATTGTACATAAGGAGATTAAGCTCAAGGACTACGCAAAGGTGTGTCCATACGGAAAACGTACTCTAGAACGCTGGGTAGCTGCATACAAGAAAGATGAGATACATGGGTTACATCCCAAAACCACTCGCCCCAAGTCGCAGCCCAATGAAACACCAATCGCCATTAAGGAACAGGTCATCGCTTTACGCAATCAAAAGAAGGTATGCGCACTCAAGCTCAAATGGAAGCTACAAAAGCAGGGTATATGCTTACATGAGAGAACAATTGGAAAGATACTAAAAAATGACAATCTTGTAAGAAAGTATCGTGTTAAAAAGATTAAGTACAAGTACATTAAAGCGATCTTGCGACCAGGTGAGCTCGTAGAAATTGATGTGAAGTATGTCCCTGGAACCATTGTAAATAAAAGGTATTTCCAATACACAGCAATTGATTGTGCTACGAGATGGCGACATTTAGAGGTATATGATGCACAATGCAATTCAAATTCAATTGCGTTCCTAAAAGAAGTAATGAGTCGATTCCCATATACCATTAAGTCAATTAAGACTGATAACGGTGCGATCTTTACGAGTTACTACAGTGGCAGAACTAAGCGAAGTGATATGACGCTGAAACGACCACATCCGCTTGATGAATTTTGTTCAAAAAACAATATCATTCACTACCTCATTGATCCAGGTAAGCCTGCTCAGAATGGAAAGGTTGAGCGTAGTCATCGTGAAGATCAAGAGAAGTTTTACGATATGCACACCTTTAAAAGCTTGGATGACTTGCGTGAAAAGATAAAAGAGTGGAACATATACTACAACGACTTGGAACATATAGGGCTTAAAGGACTCACGCCAAACGAAGCTTTGAAAATATAATTAAAAAAACCGCCATAAGTCCGTACCTAAAACACTACTTGAATTTTACTCATAGATAAGCCATAATAGATTCATATTTAAATAACATTTTTATGAATCTCAAAAACATCCCGCTTCACGAGCAGTATCCGGAAAAACTCAATGTAGTCATTGAAATTCCAAAAGGATCAAGTAACAAATACGAGGTCACTGAGGACGGTATCATCGCGCTTGATCGCGTACTCCACTCACCATTCTTTTATCCAGCAGACTATGGCTTCGTGCCCGGAACACTTGCTGAAGATGGAGACCCAGTTGATGTACTCGTAGTCACTGACTCACCATGCTTCCCTGGCTGCCTCGTTGAAGCTCGTCCAATCGGAATTTTGTACATGGAAGATGACAAGGGTAAAGATGAAAAAGTAATCGCAGTACAAACCAAAAATCCACGCTACAAACATATCAACGATGTTGCGGATCTTGGAGAGCACATCGTCAAAGAATTTGACCACTTCTTCTCAGAATACAAAAAGCTTGAAGGCAAGTGGGCAAAAACTGCTGGTCACGCAGGAAAAGACGCAGCGATTGAATATTTAAAAAAGCAATTAGATAAATAAAATTTAAAAAAAATAACACTGATGCAATTAATCAGTGTTATTTTAATCACACACATGAACGATTCAGTAATTTTGAGATTTGATAATGTAACTTTTGAGTACATTGAGGATAAGCCTACTCTCGAGGAGGCTTCTTTTAGCGTGCGTACGAGTGCGAAGCTGACGCTCATGGGGCAAAACGGAGCTGGTAAGTCTACCCTCTTTAATCTCATCAAGGGGCAAATCAAACCAAAGAAAGGAAATGTCTTTGTCTCAAAGAATGCCGTCATTGGTACTGCAGAACAAGTCATGACTCGTGACAACGCTGACTTAACGATTGATGAGTATTTTCAAAAAGCATTTAAAGTTGTACCACCAGGATACAAAAGCGAAATTCACAAGGCGATGGAAGCTGTGAATATTGATATTCCAACCGACAGAAAAGTGGGCGCGCTTTCTGGCGGACAACAAGCTCGCCTTCTTCTTGCCTACGCTCTCATCCAAAAACCAGACATCTTACTACTTGATGAGCCGACAAATAATTTGGATAAAGCTGGAATTGATCACCTCATCACCTTTTTGATGATGTATGAAAAAACAGTAATTGTTATTTCACATGATGCAGACTTTTTGAACTGTTTTACCGAAGGAGTTTTGTATCTTGATGCAAACACACACAAAATTGAAACGTATGTGGGTGACTACTTCTCAGTAGTAGAAGAAATTGCTGCGCGTATCGAACGCGAACAGATGAAAAATGCGCAACTCGAAAAGCAAATTCAGGATAGAAAAGATAAGGTAAACTTCTTTGCAAACAAAGGAGGTAAGATGAGAAGACTTGCTGCCAAGTTAAAAGAAGAAACAGAAGAGATGGAAGAAAATAAAGTGGATGTCCGCAAAGATGACAAGACAATCCGCGAATTTGTTATTCCCAATCAAGATATTATTGGAAACATTGTGACCATCAAGTCAGTAAAAGTAATTCAAAATCACGAACCAGTTCACAAAGACGTTGATCTCACACTTCGACAAAAATCACGCCTATTAATTAGCGGTCCAAATGGAATTGGTAAGTCTACACTCTTGCGCTCACTCGTCAAAGGAACAGAGGAAGGTGTGACGATTCTCCCAGGCACAACTGTTGGTTATTACAGCCAAGATTTTGCAACACTTGATTACAATCAAACCGTCTTTGACTCCCTCGACAAAGTCCGCGCCGACGGCGTTGACCTCCAGCAAATGCGCTCAGTAGCCGCAGGATTTCTCATCACAGGCGACCTCATGGGACACAAAGTTTCATACCTCTCAGAAGGTCAAAAAGGCCTCCTCTCTTTTGCGAGATTAGTATTAATGAAACCAGGCCTTCTCGTCTTAGACGAACCTACAAATCATATTAACTTCCGCCACATCCCAGTCATCGCAAAAGCAATCAACGAATACAAAGGATGCATAATCCTCATCTCCCACATGCCCGAGTTTGTAAAAGAAATTGAAATGGACGAGTATTTAGATTTAGGAAATCTCTAACCCCCGTCAAAATGAGCGCCCACCCCCACGTCATTCAGAGGCCTTTGGCCGTGGAATCTAGTACTGTTCCGTATTAAAAGTCGCGATATTGACTATTATTTTAATACCTTTACAATACATGCAGAGGTATCTATGAAAATACTGAATATTCTCTGTTTGCACTTAAAACAAAACGATTGCTATGTTCCCGTTGGAGTTGAACTTGGAATAGTTGGTAATAAGTATAAAAATCAAACATCAATGTTTGAGGAAATGAAGTGGATCATCGTTGCGTCATTTAATCCGCAATGGATCGATGGTAAATTACTTGTCATCCCTTGGGATGCATTGCCTAGTGCTATCGACGATGTAAAATCTCACTTTGAAAACTTACCAAAAAACACATTACCATTATTTGAAGACACTCTCGAGGATTGTCCAATTACAGATGGTAATGGAAATATCAAAATACACCCAAAAGATTTTCCGTTCTACCATCTCCAATATTGGCTCGTCGAGGTATATGAAAAATTACCCTGGCAATCTACAAAATTACAACAGTTACTACAATAACTCATTCGAACCGCACATCATGTTGCGGTTTTTTTATTTTTTATTTTATTACCTCCACGCTCGCCGGCAAGCCTTTCATAATCACATCAAGATCTTGTTGTGAATAATTATTACCAGATAGATTTAATGTTTGTAAATTTTTGAGATTTCCAAGTTCGTTTGGTAAACCAGTTAATTGATTATTTGAAAGATCAAGAACTTGCAAATTCGTAAGCTGTCCAATTTCTGCTGGCACGCCAGTCATTGCATTATTACTCGCATTCAAAACTTTCAACTTACTCAACTGCGCAATCTCCGCCGGCAACGACCCCGTCAAATTATTATTCGAAACATTTAACTCCAAAAGATACGTTTTCTCAAAAACACTCTCATCAATTTGAGTAAGCCCCTCCCCACTCAAATCCAAAGCCGACTTCACATTAACCTCAACCCCCACTCCAAACTTATTCTCGGGTTTTGGCGCATACGAAATTGAACATCCAGTAAGTGAGATGATGGCGATAAGTAATAATAATTTTTTCATAGGGTTCATTGTGTATTATGAGCTGAGTATAGCACTACCTATTATTAAACAAAAATCATCCTCTGTTTTACTAAGGATGATCTTAACTGCGGGCTACTCAGGTCTAGCACCAAAGCTTTAGGGGTATTATAAGGGATTTTGAGAAATTCTGTCTAAAGCGATTTTGAGGCACTCGGGTCTGGTTAA
>JADLGS010000077.1 GCA_020849205.1 Candidatus Falkowiibacteriota bacterium
CAATAACGCCAACACCGCAACCTGGTGAAGAATTTCCAGGTGGATTACCCAAGCCACCAACAGGCGTCGTAGTTCCCCCTGAAGTCATAACTCCGCCAGGAACACTACCGCCATCAACAGGAATCGTTGTGCCGCCAGATATCCTTCCAGGCCAAACTCCAACTTCTCCACTTTCACTTGGTGTGAGTGGCGGTATTGCAATTGCGGACACAGCAGTTTCAACCCCCGCTCGCTTTACACAAGCAGCAGCATCTGGCTCAGGTTTTGTTTTTTATGATAATGACACAGGATTGTTCAAAAGATTTACCGATGAAGGTCAAATTGACGTCATGAGCACAAGAAGTTTTCGTGATGTAAAAAATGTAGCATGGGCGCCAAAAACTGATAAAGCAGTTTTAGAGTTTAGTGATGGATCAAATATTGTGTACGACTTCGCAAACAATGAATCATTTACACTCCCTTCGCAATTTGAAGATTTTTCATTTAGTCCTTCTGGGGACAAAATTGCGGCAAAAGATCTTAAGATCAACAAAGAAGATCGCTGGTTGGTTGTAGTTGATGATGAGGGTAAAAACAAAACTCTCGTTGAACATCTTGGCGAAAACGAAGATCGCGTACAAGTTCAATGGAATCCAAATAATAAAATTATTGCAACGAGCGCAAAATCAATTGACGGTAATCGCGCTGAAGTAATTTTTCTCAACGAAAATCAAGTTATGTATAACAAAGCCGTGATTCAAGGGCGTGATTTGAAATATCAATATTCTCCAAGCGGAAACAAAATGCTCTACTCTGTCTACAATCCAAATTCAAACTACCTCCCCACTCTTTGGATCACCTCTTCAGATCCTTCGGCAATCGACTCGGGTCGTATCGACACTGGTCTTAATACGTGGGCTGATAAATGCGACTTTTCTAATGAAGCAACGATCTACTGTGCCGTGCCAAAAGAAATTGGAAAATATTCTGGAATCTTGCGAAGTAACAACGAGAGTGATGATGATATTTACGCGATTGATACACAAAGTGGTCGCGCAACGCTAGCAACATCACTTTTAATTCCAACTGAAATCTCTGCTCTCATGGTTAGCGCTGATGGTTCAAAAATATTTTATGTTGATGAAGATACACAAGAAGTTAGTTCAATAGATATTAATCAGTAATCATGAATATTAACTGGCAATCAACAAGCGTTAAACTCACCCTTCTCCTTGGCGTAACAATTATACTCTTGGTTGGTTTTTTGATTGCATACAGTAAGACATATATTCGCTACTACCTTGACCTCTACAACTATCGACAAGACCTTGTTGATAAATTAACCACAAAGGAAATAAAAAAGCCAACGTACTCACCTAATGATATTGCATTAGGTAATCCAAAAGCGAAAATTGTGATTTTTGAATATTCTGATTTTTCGTGCGAAGCATGTAAGCAAATTCAAAAAACCATGATCGATTTGGTTGATTTTTATGGTCAAAATAATATTTTGTATATATTCAAAGACCTTCCCGCATCGACTAATGAAAATAATCTTCTCGCGCATCAGGCAGCTCATTGCGCGCATGATCAAAACGCATTCAGCGCCTACAAACTGACGCTCTATGATCATCAAGGCGCCTTCGAAAAACCACTCCTTATTGATTACGCAAAAGATTTAAAGCTCGATGAAGAAAAATTCACGCAATGCCTTGAAGAAGAGCGATACAAACAAACTGTTCTCAACAATCTCAATGATGCGCTTAAATTGCAATTAACTGGAGTTCCTACACTCTTTATCAATAATCAAGAGGTTGCCAACAACTTCACTTTTAATAATCTTCGAGGAATAATCGAACAATCAAAATAGTATGGCAGGACAACCTTTAAACAATAACGAAGCTATTGATCTTCTCATCAATATTCCGGTTCCAAATTGTAGCAGCCTCAATACAGACGCGACGATTGTAAAATGCGAAGGCAATATGGTTGATGGTGTTTACAATCTACCGGCATTCATGAATGTCATTTTTCAATTTATTATTGTCGCGGGAATTACGGTTGTTGTCTTTATGGCGATACTACAAGGGTTTAAAATTTTATTTTACTCACCGATTGCAAGTAAAATTAAGGACGCCAAAGCTTCGCTTGTTAAACTCATCACCACTCTCATCATCCTCATGTTTAGTGTAGTAATTTTGAATCAAATTAATCCAAAGCTTATTGACGGATCGCTTGATATTACAAATATCACAAGAGTAGAAATGTGCGATGACATCGATGAACGCGAAGTTTGTCTTGAAAATAATACAACATGCGAATGGTCAGATGGAAAGTGTCAAAATATAACCACAAATGATTGCGTGATTGCGACAGAAAAAACAAAATGCGATCCTAAAAAATGCGATTGGTCTGAAGTTCGTAAGGTTTGTGAAATTAAAAATATTCAAGGAAACGAATTAGCATGTTTTACCGCTGGTACTGATTCCTATGATTGTTCATTGCTCAAGGAAACATGTGAATTAGTGAGTGGTTGCTATCCAAAAGAACCTAGCGCCGTTATCAATAAAACACATCCTGCGTATAATTGCTCAGCATTAGCTTCAAAATATATCTGCTCAACAAACTCAGAATGTGTATACATCGAATCAAATACTGCATGTCTCTCAAAAACTCAACAAAGGCAAAAACTGGATATTATTCATGCATATCAACAAGTAAAAGTAGATCTCAATGGTCAATGTGATGAATATCGATTGTGTGATGCATCTAAAAACCTCATCTGCGATAAAAATACTTGTATTAATAAAACAAACCCTTGACATCCTTCTTAACTCGGTAACTAAAACTATGCTACGATATGAGCATAGTTTTTTTATATGAGTAAAAATAAGACAATTTTTAGCTGTTCAAAATGTGATGCGCAATTTCCAAAATGGCTTGGTCAATGCAGTGAATGTGGCGCATGGGGTACGCTAACGCAACAAACCGACGCGCCGGCAACACAAACACCGCAACCAAAAGGTCATACTCAAGGTGTTGTCACCCTCTCGGCAGTCGCATCACAGAACGAATCAAGAATCAGTACACACGTTCATGAAATTGATCGTGTGCTTGGTGGTGGGATTGTTGAAGGCTCGCTCTTACTCTTGGGCGGGCAACCCGGAATTGGTAAGTCTACTATTGTGCTTCAAATAGCTCGCAACCTTAAAGACGAGATTTTGTATGCATCTGGTGAAGAATCGGCGTCGCAGGTTGCGCTCCGTGTCGCAAGACTTGGTTTTGAGTTACCTCACATGAAGTTTGTGGCGACTCATGAATGCGAACATATCATCTCAAACATCATCGCGCTTAAACCAAAACTCGTTATCATCGATTCTATTCAAACACTCTACACAAACACCCTCCCAGCAGAACCCGGAAGCGTAACGCAAGTTCGTGCAAGCACTATCAAGCTTCTTGAGGTTGCTAAGCAACACAACATTGCCATGATTATTATTGGACACGTTACCAAAGAAGGCTCAGTCGCTGGTCCAAAAACTCTTGAGCATCTCGTTGACGCTGTCCTCTATCTTGAACATTCAACCCATGACGGATATCGAATCTTGAGAAGCGCGAAAAATCGTTTTGGATCCACTGATGAAATTGGCGTATTTGAAATGACAACTTCGGGATTAATAGAAGTTAGTGATCCTAGTGGAATCTTTTTGTCGCCTCATACAACCAACGAAGATGTCATTTATAGCGTTTTGTTTGAAGGGTCACGTCCTTTTATGATTGAAGTGCAGTCACTGGTAAACAAAACGTCATTTGGGTATCCGCAACGCAAAGCCTCAGGATTTGATATCAATCGATTAATCATGCTTGTGGCAGTGTTGAGCAAAAAAACTAAAACACGCCTCGACACACACGACATTTTTATCAACGTAACTGGTGGTCTTGAAATCAGCGAAACAAGCGCAGATGCGGCTATCTGTTGCGCGATCGCCACCTCATACAACAACACGAGCGCGAAACGCAAAATTTGCGTTATAGGCGAAGTAGGGCTAGGAGGCGAGATTCGTTCCGTTCCCCACCTTTCACGTCGTATAGACGAAGCTGTGCGCTTTGGATGTGATCTCATTATCACTCCCGTATCAGACACTATTAAAAACAAAAACGTGCACCAAGTGCGCACGCTTTCGCAAATCATTGAGCTACTCTAAATGCATCGATGTAATCGCCTCGTTCAGTGTGCGTGTTAAAAGTGAGTCTTTTTGTAAATCACCTCGATCCATCACCATCTGCGCTGCTTCTTGTGCAACTACAACAAGCGCCTTATCTTTGATATCAGCAACTTTCATGTCCGGTATTCCCGATTGTCGAGTACCAAAAACTTCACCTGGCCCACGCACCTGCAAATCGTGTTCAGCAAGCACAAATCCATTGTTTGTTTTTTCCATAATCTCAAGTCTGCGTTTTGCTGCGTATCCTGCATCAAGTGGCGCTATCAAAAAACAGTATGATTGCAAATCACTTCTTCCTACACGACCACGGAACTGATGAAGTTGCGCGAGTCCAAATCTTTGCGCGCCTTCAATAACCATAACTGTAGCATTAGGAACATCTACACCAACTTCAATAACGGATGTAGCGATAAGCGCGTCGTATTTTTTATCTTTAAAATCATTCATAATTGCGTCTTTGTCTTTTGCGGAAAGCTTTCCATGCAAAACTGCAATCCGATACCCTTTGAGAAAATTTTCCTGTAATTCTTGATGTAACGCGGTCACACTCGCGACACCAAGAACATCTGAAGGATCAATGAGCGGACAAATAATAAATGCTTGTCGTGTGGCGTTCAATTCTTTTTTGACAAATTCATAGACACCTTCACGTTGATTTTGAAGAGAAACTTTTGTGACAATCTCTTTTCTGCCTTGTGGTTTTTCTTGTAACAATGTCACCGACAAATCTCCATACAAAATTAACGCAAGTGAACGTGGGATTGGAGTGGCAGTCATCGACAAAAAATGCGGCATCGTTTTTGAGAGATTACGTTCTTTGAGTGTTTTTCGTTGCGCAACGCCAAAACGATGCTGCTCATCAACGACAACCAACCCAACGCTATTGTAATACACGTCTTGTGACATGAGGGCGTGAGTTCCCACGACGACATGCACACCCCCTCCCTGCAGTTCATCAAGTAATTCTCGTTTTGATACTTTAACTCCATTTATTTCCTGACGCGATTGCATGAGTAACGCAACCTTACAATCAAATGGTTGTAGTAACTTTTGCAAGGTGGCGTAATGTTGCGCCGCAAGCACTGATGTTGGCGCCAACACTACCCCCTGTTGTTTGTTGAGTACCGTGTGATACAAAGCTAGTGC
>JADLGS010000078.1 GCA_020849205.1 Candidatus Falkowiibacteriota bacterium
CTTTGAAGAATTAATGATGAGATTTTCAAATTCACTTTTTTTGAATTCATATTTGGATGCATAATCAGGATGCAGTCCAACTGTCGCATAGACTCCATCTTCATACCTTTCCGCCAACGCAACACCTTGTTGTGATGATTCAAAATGAGTTCCAATGTTGACCGTCCAGATCTCGTTTCCAAGGCAATCAGAAATTAACTGATCTCGGTCAGCGTCAAATTCAGTTGATTGTAGATGTGTGTGAGTATCAATAAACATACTTAATGATGATCGCCGTGATCGCCAAAAATATCAAGCAAAACACCTTCAACGACACCCCAGGCTTTACCTAGGCTTTCTTCCATAGCGTCTTGCTGAGCCTGCGTGTATTCGTCCCACACAGACTCGCCTGCTGCTTTAATTTCTCCAATGAGATCAAACGACATAGTTAAAATCCGATAAGTGTTTTAACCTCTTGGAGAGATTTTGGCAAGAGCGGAATGAGTAATGATGAGGCGGTGATGATCCACGTACCCACGCGCGAAACTTGAAAATCAGCGATGCGAAGATACGAGATGTCGTAGTTACCAAGCACTACAAGTCCAAGCCCCATTACAAACATACCCATAACAAATCCTAGCGCGCCTCCAATCACCTTATCAATTTGACTAAGGAATGGTAATCGAGTCACAAGCGATGTCGCAAGGCCAGCGAGAGTGAAGAGAAATTTGATGAGACGAGAGACAGTGAACAAAATCAAAAGATAGGTTATGAGATACACGTTCGCGCTATCACCCAAAAACATCGCAACGATACTTGCGATAAATTCATTTGCCCAACTTGCCACAATTGTTCCTACAATCGTTCCGATGAGCGATCCTAGTGTGTGCACTGTTCCAAACCAAAGCCCATACAATACAAATGAACCAAGTAGTACGAGTAAGATGCTGTCAAAAATTGTCATAGCTATTCTTTGTTAATTTCAATACGAGGAAAAAGGATAACACCTTTGGTAATAGTGTCTCCTTTGGTAACACCTCCCCACGCAAAATTTTTGTCTAATTCCTTGCCAAGTGCTTGCATAATCTTGCGAGAAGTTGATGGCATGTATGGGTAGAGCGCTAACGCGATGTGACGAATTGCTTCAAGTAGTTGTGTAAGGTTAAGCACAGCGCCACTTACGTCAGTCTTTGCTTTTTCCCATGGCTTCGTATCGTCAATGTATTTGTTGGCCGCGTCAACGAGCGTGAATGTGTGTCGAAGCATTGCGTCGAGTTCAAATTTGTTGCCATACTCATCATACGTTTTCCAAAACTTATTTACATCAAATGGGTCTTCATATTCGCTTAGAGTCACCTCAAGCCCTGAATACTTGTCGTGCATTGCAGTTACGCGCGCCAAAAGATTTCCTACGCCTCCTGCTAAATGCGCGTTGTAAATATCAACAAAACGCTTCTCACTAAAATCTCCGTCGCCTGTGGCAGGAATTTCTCTCATGAAGTAGTAGCGCAATGCGTCTGTAGAATATTTTTGCAACAAATCGTTTGGATTAATCACGTTGCCAATCGACTTGCTCATCTTTTGACCATCAACGGTGATGTATCCGTGTACAAATAATTTTTTGGGAAGTTGTAAACCAGCTGAAAGCAAGAATGCTGGCCAGTAGATAGCATGAAATCTCAAAATACCTTTTCCAATGACATGCACATCCGCAGGCCACGTTGTTTCGTATTGCTTTTCATCTGTGCCAAATCCGATACCTGATTGATAAATATTAAGCGCATCAAACCACACGTACATTTTTTGTGACGCGTCACCCGGAACCGGAACGCCCCAGTTTTGCGCGCGTTCGTTTGAACGTGAAATCGAAATGTCTTGCAAAGGTTGTGACAAAAACGACAATACTTCGTTTTTACGCTCTTGTGGAATAATTTCTAATTCACCCGATGAAATTATTTTGATAAGTTGATCTTGATACGCAGAAAGTTTGAAGAAATAATTTTCTTCTTTGATTTTTTCTAATTCTTTGCCCGGATGTTCAAAACACTCACCAGCTTCGTTTAATTCATCTGCGGTATAAAATGCTTCGCATCCAACGCAATACAAACCTTCGTATGATTTTTTGTAGATATCGCCATGCGCTGCGCACAACTCCCACAGTTTTTGTGATGAAGGGATGTGCGTTGCTTGATCGCTTCCTTTTTGAAACACATCAACATCAATAGAAAGTGCTTTGAGGGTGTCTTTGAAAAACTGCGCATGTTCATCAACAAAAACATTAGTCTCTTTTCCTGCTTTTTGCGCCGCTTGCACATTCTTGAGTGAATTTTCGTCTGAACCAGACAACAACACAACTTCTTGATTGCTGTGCATTTGCACAAAACGCTTGAGCACATCCGCCTGTACAAATTCAAAAGCATGACCAATGTGTGGTTGCGCGTTGACGTATGGTATTGCGGTAGTGATGTAATATTTCTTCATAGAAAGTTAATGGGAGTAGTGTTAATTATGGTCATGCGCGAGTACGGCAAATTCACCTTTAATCTGATCTGGTTTCAATTGTTCAAGAATTTCTTGCGCTGTACCGCGGTAAATAGTTTCAAACATCTTGGTAAGTTCGCGACAGAGTACGATTTGTTTGTGAGGTTGTACTTTTGCGATTTCTTGTAATGCTTTGACAATGCGATGCACTGATTCAAAAAAGATAACAGGAATCTTTGATTCACAAACTTCTTTGATAAAAGTCTGTCTTCCCTTTTTGTGCGGAACAAATCCTTTGAAGGTAAACTCTTGCATCGGGATTCCTGCGACGCTGATGACTGCGGCAAGCGCTGAAGTTCCTGTGATGGGAATAATTTTTACCTCAGGTAAATTTTTGGTAACTGCTTCTATGAGCGCGCCACCTGGATCACTGATCCCAGGCGTACCTGCGTCAGAAACAACTGCAACATTTTTACCTTCTTTGAGTTTTTGAAGTGGCGCAGTCGTCACGCTGTGGTGATGATAGGTCATTACCGGTGTTGCGATACTGTACGCCGCTAAAAGCTTTTTTGCAACACGCGAATCTTCAGCAAAAATAACATCGACGCTTTTGAGCGTTTCAAGAGCGCGAAGTGTGATATCCGCCAGATTTCCTATGGGAGTTGCGACGATATAGAGATTAGACATGGACAAATTATACGCTATTTCCGCCTATTTATCTAGATATATCTTTAGTTCAACAAGTAAGTGCAACACCCTGTAAGATATAGGGTATATGAAATACAAACATTTTAGCATCGCAGAAAGGGAGTTTTTAAAAGAATCTCTTCTTTTGGGGTATAGTCTTCGGCGCATC
>JADLGS010000079.1 GCA_020849205.1 Candidatus Falkowiibacteriota bacterium
ACGGTGCCGTAAAACCAGAGATGGATAATTCCAACTGGTAAAAAGCCAAAGATGCAAATAAACATCGCTTCTCTATTTGAAGCAGTGAGCGCTCCAATCACCGCAAAAAGCACAAAAATTATGCTTAATGCAAAAATAATCTGCGCACCATGCCAAAATATATTACGGGAAATGTTATCCGAAACGACCATTTCCATCATACTATCAATAAGCGCTTGAAATCGTCTCTGTAATGTAATAAAGAACACTTTCATCAAACATCTCCTTTGAATAGAATGAGAGTAGCATAAGATTGTGGTTTTGCAAAGATAAAACACACTCCTCATAGCAATCTTGCATGATTTAACATCATTTGGTATACTTTCCCTACTATTTAAGTACTTGTTACCGACAAGTCACTAAATAGCCGTCAAACTTGACAACAACATATTCCGAGGTAGCTCAGCGGTAGAGCAGAAGACTGTGAAACTTTCTCTGACTTTCTGATATACTTAGCAATAAGTATGAAAAAAGAAACGAGAAAATACGCCGATAGAGCACACTATCTCATCAAAGCAGTAACTAAACGTCGTAAAAAAATTAAATTACTTTCATTAGAATACAAAGGTAATAAATGTCAGATTTGCGGATACGAAAAATGTCCACAAGCCCTTGACTTTCATCATCTCAATTCCAATGAAAAATTATTTTCAATCGGCGCTAAAGGCTATACTCGCAAATGGGAGTCTGTTCAAAAAGAATTAGATAAATGTATTCTTTTGTGCGCAAACTGTCATCGCGAAGTACATGTAGGCATTACGCAGCTTCCTAAAGCAATTTAGGTCGAAAAATAAGGTGAATTTCTGGAAGCCTTACTCAGTAATGAGTTGGTAATCAGAAGCCAAGCTTCTTGAGTAATCAAGATGAAGGTTCAGAGACTATCCCGAAAGGGAGTACTTTCCGGTCATTTGACTGGACGGGAAGCGCCTTACCCCACTAGCTCATAAACTATTGGGAGATGATATAGTCCACGCCCTATGGAAACATAGGAATAAGTGTAATCTTTTGGTCGCGGGTTCGATCCCCGCCCTCGGAGCAATAAAAACGTCGTAAGACGTTTTTTTGATTCGAGGGAACGAGCAAACTGCTTTGCTCGTGTCGGGGCATCGAAGACCGGAGCTCTGCTTGGAGCGCGTATTGGCGCGACGAGCAGCGAGGTCAGCCGAGGACCTTTTGAGCGGAAGCGAAAATGAGTCTAGGCGATCCCCGCCCTCGGAGCAGTAAAAAAATGTAGTGCTTAGGCGCTACATTTTTGTTTTTATCCCTTGTGTCTCCATCCTATATCCTATATCCTGTAACCTACCACGGCAGTCGCGACTGCCGTGGCTATATCCTAATCCAAAATGACTCTACAAGAATTACACCTCAAATTCACTCACGCGCACACGCAGTTCATAATCAACGCACCATCAAGTCAAACGCATTGGTCAGAGTTTTATGTTAACTCCTTAATCGAAGATGATCTCAAAATCACGCCAAGCGAACTTGGGAGTCTGCTTCGAGAAGCCGATGCCGCCTACCATAACCTCCCAGAACAAGAATCCTACACACTATTTATGTCAGAATATATCCATCAGCAAACAAAATAATATTTGCGTTGACTTTGATTTGACATAATCCATATCTGTGATACTTTAATGACATTCATGCACATTCAACAACAAGGAAAGCATCATGGATCAACGAATTACTTCGCTTGCACACACTCTCGTAACGTATTCAATGAAAGTTACTGCTGGTGATAATGTCCTCATAGAAGGGTTTGGGCAAAACACATTTGAAATGATTGAAGCGCTTGTGAACGCAGTTGCGCGCGCAGGAGCGAATCCGTTTGTAAGACTATACGATACTCTTGTGAATAGGGCAATTCTTCACGCAAACAATGACCTACGAGCTCAGATCGAAAGTGAGTCTGATCTACAATTCATGAAGCATATGAATTGTTACGTAGCAATTCGTGGCGCTGACAATATTCTGGAAAATTCTGATGTCGATATGATCAAAAAATCTATTACCGCAAAATTTTCGAAAGAAGTTGTAAGACAGCGAGTAAATAATACGCGTTGGGTTGTGCTACGATGGCCAAGTGCAACATTTGCGGAAAGAGTAAAAATGTCTACACGTGCATTTGAGGACTTTTTCTTTACATCATGTTTATATGACTACTCACAGCTTGAGAAAAACATGATGCCACTCAAAGAATTAATGGAAAAAACTGACGAAGTCAGAATTTTAGGTCCAAGTGTGAATCTCAAATTTTCTATCAAGGGCATACCAGCAATCATCTGCGCCGGGGAAAAAAATATTCCTGACGGAGAAATATTTACCGCACCGGTAAAAGATTCAGTAGATGGCTTCATTCATTTTAACACTCCGACAATTTACCAAGGTTCAATGTTTGAAGGCATTCACCTTTGGTTTAAGAATGGTCAAATCACTGAAGCAACGTGCAGCATTGGTGATCCAAAGCAATTGTGCGCAATTCTTGATACAGATGATGGCGCACGCTATATTGGCGAATTTGGGCTTGGTGTTAATAATGTAATCACAAAACCGATGATGGACATTTTGTTCGATGAAAAAATTGGTGGGTCATTTCACCTCACTCCCGGTGAAGCATATGAAGACGCTGACAACACAAACCGATCTATCATTCACTGGGACATGGTAATGCGTCAAACAGCGGAGCATGGTGGTGGTGAGATATGGTTTGATGATGTCCTTGTTCGTAAAGACGG
>JADLGS010000080.1 GCA_020849205.1 Candidatus Falkowiibacteriota bacterium
AGGCGATACGACAGGCAAAGATGGCGTATAAGCGAGGTGATTATCCAATTGGCGCCTGCATTGTTCGTGATGGTGAGATTGTTGCGGCTGCTGGAAATCGAGTGAAGACAAAAGGGGATTCAACTAAGCATATTGAACTTGTATTGATTCAGTATGTAGTTGGGATGCAACACGGACCATATATTAGTGATTGTGTTTTATATACAACCCACGAACCATGCCCGATGTGTGCTGGGGCCGCAGTGTGGGCAAAGGTTGGCGCGATTGTATATGGAAATCGAATCAAAGATTTTCAAAAACACGAGGCAACTAAAAAAGATTATAAATGGAGAACTATTGATATTCCAGCTCGTGCTGTCGTGAAAGGTCTTGGAATCAACGTCTACGGTCCTTTTATGAATAAAGAATGTCAAAAATTATTTGACCTTACCAAAAAACACAAAACCCGGTCGTAATGATCGGGTTTTGTGTTGCTTTGATACTCGCAAGGGGATGAGTAAAAAATTACGCTTGAGGATTATTGATTTTTTTCATCCATCCTCCCACCATGCGACCAACGCCACTAATCGCTTCTTGAATTTCTTGTGCTTGCGCTGGTGTAAGCTTGCTTGTTTGCGCCGCTAAATCAACGTAGACGCGGACGGTATCAAGTTTTGTGCTGATCGCTTTGAGCGTCTCCTTCTTTTGAGACTGACTTTGACGTGCGGCGACGACAATGAGTTCAAGCGCTTCAAGGGCCGTTACCTCAATTGATTTTGAGAGCGTCTCGTTAGCATCAACCATTGCGACAGCTTTGTCGTAAACGGTATACATTTTAGTTAAGAGAGGGAAGTTTCCCGAAAACATCTCGAGGATGTCTTTGTATTGAGTAGCTGACATAGTATTGTGTACTAAGTTATTTAATAAATCGCGAACGCTTTGACTCCTCGGTGATCAGACGAGGCGGTCCTTGGGTACGCGTTCGCATAAAAATCCCAAGGAGTAAGAGTAATCCGCTCACACATACACCCACTAGATTCCATGGCGGTAATTTTTGTTTTTGAATCGTTAATTTTTCATTTTCCGCTTTCTGACCTGCCTGACCGGCAGGCAGACTCCTGACTTCTTCTATTTCATATCTAAACCTTGGCATCAGTACTACGTTTTCACCAATTTTCCAGACTAATCCCGTGATATTAAGCGGAGTGTTTTCTTGAAAAGTAAGTTGATCACCACCGAGTAACTTAGTATTTACTTGAATTTCTTCATCGCTTTGCAACATAAAACCACTTCGTGTTTTTTGTTTATATGCACCAGTAATACTGACAATACTGCCGAGTTCATCGGGAAGCACGGTTGCTGATTGAATGATGAATGGTGTATTTTCACTTATTAATTGTAGAGTGTCTGATGTCATATGGATGCGTGGTAGATTTTGTTTACAACGAACGGTGCCTTGTAGTGATATAGTTGTATTAAGTGCTGGCGGAGGAGTGTTGGTAAGAATTTCTCGCGCTGGATTTCCCATCATAAATCCTTCGTCGCCAGATATGGTTTTTGAAAACGCAACAACATCAGTGATGGTAATTTTGTCATAATTATTTTCCGGACAGGTAATAGCTTTTAGGGATGAGTGTGACTCCTGACTACTGACTTCTGTCTTCTGATCTGACTCCTTACTCCTGTCTTCTGACTTCTGAATTTTAATTTCTTTTTTCCACACACTTCCCATCTTCCCATCACTTACCGTGAGCAAAATTTGATACGTACCGGGGTGGGAGATACTTATTTCAAGTTGATCAGTGTGAAATCTTTGAACTGGCATGTCGCTGTCTTGGAGTTGCCATTCAAAAAACAGTAAATCTTTATTTTTATCGATACTATCTGAAGCGTCACAGGTAATGAGCTGTCCGATTTTTTCTTCACCTGTGCATTTCACTTCAATAGTGGGTGCGACATTTGGTTCGACAAGAATATTTGCACTATTTTTTGTCGGGAGAATTGATATCACCCACTTATTTTGAATTTTTTGCAGTGATGAGTGTTCATCAAGTGGCTTGTTGATGTATGCATACTCAACAGTCTTTGCATTAACATCTTTGAGCGTCACTTTTTCCTTATCATTATCAAGCGCTATACCCGTCGTCGCACGATCAAATGAAATGTACTGCTTTGGCCCTAAATACAGCGACGGCATCACATACTGCGTACCAAAACTATCTTCCAAAATGTAACCGCTCAGATTCATTCCTTCATCATGAGGATTAAATAATTCAATATATTCGTTGAGCGCGTCTGATCCCGGGGGATTGGGGTAGAGCTCGCTGAGAGTTGGGTGTGGGATTTTAAGTTGAGAAGGGGGAATTGAAGGGTTGATTGGAGAAGTGGTTTCTGCCATAGGCTGATCCGCCTTTGGCGGAAATTGCTCATTTCCACCCAGCGTAACCACTTGAGAAATCACATTCACCGTCTCCGGTGTAGGGGTGGTGCTGATATGCCATGTGTCATTGTAACGCGCGAGTACTTGTCCTTCGTCGGGAAGTTGAGAGTTGTGAGGGTAGGTGATGGTATCAATAATTTCCTCATCACATTTTAACGCTACCATATCGACGCTATTATTAAGCTTTGAAGATGAAAGCGTGTGCAC
>JADLGS010000081.1 GCA_020849205.1 Candidatus Falkowiibacteriota bacterium
CACAAGCCGTATCAGCAAATCAAATAGTAGAAGAGCTTGAAAAACTTTCAACTCAATATGAACAAGGAGTGAAGAATTTTAGAAATGAAAATATTGCAGCTTCTGCACAAGAGCGATTAAACGTTGTTCGTAATGCAATTAGATCTTTAGAGTCAAATGCTGCGCAATTAAACTCTGATCAGATTCAACAAATTCTTCGCGATACAAGTGAGTCAATCAAAAATAGCGCAAATAATCCAAAACCAACTGACTCTGATGTCGTAGTATAATAATTTTACATGCAACATCTTTTCGAAAAATATAAATTAGAACCCTTTGTTACTGAAGTGCATGAAAAGTTACAGGGGTATCAAGGCGGAACGGTTACTCGTTCCGACCTTGTTACGTTTTTGGTGGGTAAGGGGGATGTTACCTATACAAACATAGTTGAGTTTATACGAGACGTTGACCGGTATTACGCCTTACAGCGCGTAGCGTCGCTTGATGCGTCATTTCAAAAAATGTATGGCGTGATTGTAGATGAGTTTTATGGCGGGGTGACTTCACTATTAAAATTGTATGACGTTGCTTATCCGGGAGAGATTTTGATTGCGTGGATAAACAAGTTTGAAGCATGGATGAATCAATACGCAATGAGTTTGCCAACAGAACACAAAGAATACATTTTTTCGAAGCTACAAGCTATTCGTAGATCAGCAGTAGAAATTTTACACAATTCAAAGGACGAGGACGTTGTTGATTTTGAATTACAGGCAATTAATCAGATACGATTATGAACAAAGAAAAGCTACACGATGTTTTGTTTAAAATCGACGCGCTCACACTTGAATCCCAGATAATTACGTTACTCACGCAAGCGCAACAAGAACAGATAAGTTTTTCTGAGGTGCTTGAATTTGTTGCAAAAAACATTACTTTAACGCCAAAAAAGTTTTTGGAAGTCGCTCTACAATTATCTGATGTAATTGCACAACCACAAACTAGTAATTCTGAACAGGAAATCAAAAAATCAAGAAATCAAGAAAACAACGAATCAAAAAATCAACTAGAAACTAGTAATCAGAAACTAGCAACTAGTAATTTGCAACCTAATTTCATCCAACCAGCTACTACATTTGACGACGTCATTAACCAACTTCCATTTGAATCTCGAAAATCAGCGCGAGCGATTGGTTTGAGTTTTGTAAAAAGTGTACGCAATGAACTTGATACTTTTGACGCTTTAACTCGTGAGATGAGTGCGGGTGGCGCGCAGTTGTCATACGCACAGGCTCAAGATTTAGTTGCGACGCTGCATGAGTTCAAGCAAGATCATGATCAACGTGGTTCAAATGCAAGTGACAAAGTATTGGGAAGTGTGCAAGATTTACCGCTTGATAATGATGCTCATAAACACGAACCACATCACTTTATTGAACATACGAGCAACCATCCTGACATCAAAGATGTTGTGGAGCACATTAAGTATCACAAAAAAATTATAGAAAAGGTGCCAGAGCTTTCAACTCCAAACCCTCCGTTAATTATGACAAACCAGCCGGGGCGACCTATACCACCTGAAATCAATGAACTTATCGAAAAAGAAAAATTGACCGCTCCTCCAATCAACCCATCAACTCCACTGACTCGGGCAAACTTGAGGCCGCTTATGCAAGAGGTCGTGGCAAATGAGGTTGTTACGCCTGTTTCTGAGCTTGGTAGGCTTACGGTCACTGATTTTCGACGAATGGATAAAGATCCTGAAATTGCGATTCAAAAAATTGCCGAAAAATTGGATTTACTGGCCCAAGATTCGTTATTACAGCGTGAAGCGGGGATTGCCTCGTTGTTTGCAAGTCCATTGTACAAGGCGTATGCCGATATTTTAAATAATAGCTTGTTACAAGGGAAATCGTTTGAAGAGGTGATAGCCAAAAAGGCGCATCTTGCGTTGCCAGAGTTTAATGCATTAATGACGCTTAATGCAAAACTACGGTATAAAGTATGATATAATAAACTCATATGGAGAATCGTTTTTTGGTACCACAACATATCGAAACAGAGCCAAAAATTATGGGTCCTGTGACGGTTCGCCAATTTTTGGAGATGCTTGCCGTTTCCATTGTTGATTTTGGTATATGGAAATTGCTTGGTGGAACTAATGAGGCAGCTGCTCTCGCAATAATTTTTACGCTCACATTTATCGTTGGAATAATTGCGTTCGCGAGAGTAAATGGACAAGCTTTTCATTATTTTCTCCTTAATTTGATTCGCACGCTTAAACGTCCAACGCTTAAAATTTGGAAAAAGGAATCAATTAAAATTATTGCAGAAGAATTGCCGCCACCTCCAACGCCTGCGCCAAAAAAACCCCTTCCACCACGCTCACACCTTGCCGATCTCACCTTACTCGTTGATACTGGAGGAGCGTATAATGTGGCGAAGCAGAATGTAAAAGACAAAGTTGAGGAAATGAATATATAACAAAACGTATGGCACGACACGCGCAAAAATCTACACCTTCTACGCAAAAGTATCTTGAGATTGCTGAAATTAAAGAAGATACAGTTGTACTTAAAGATGGTTCATTACGAGCTGTGATTTTGGTTTCATCGATAAATTTTGCCCTCAAGAGCGAACTTGAACAACAATCGCTAGTAGCGGCTTATATGGATTTCATCAACTCGTTTGATTACGATTTTCAAATTGTGATTCAATCTCGCCACATCAATCTTGATAACTATCTCAACTCACTTAACTCGCTTATAGAAACACAAAAAAACGAACAGCTTAAAGTGCAGATGGTTTCGTACAAAAATTATTTACGACAACTTCTTGATACCAATGACATCATGACCAAAAAGTTTTA
>JADLGS010000082.1 GCA_020849205.1 Candidatus Falkowiibacteriota bacterium
AAAATTCGCGAATTCACTATACAAGGTAAAACACCCATTATTCTTACTACGCGCGATCATGTTATTGGATTTGTGATGGTTGCAGATGAGATTAAAGAAGAGGCTCCACAAGCGATTCAAGATTTACATGGCTTAGGTATTTCTGTAATCATGTTAACAGGTGACGATGAATTAACGGCACGCTATATTGGATCGCTTGTTGGGGTTGACGAAGTGGTCGCGCAAGTACTGCCAGAGGATAAGCTTCAAAAAATTCGTTCATTGCAAGCGCAAGGAAAAGTTGTCGCAATGGCAGGTGATGGTGTTAATGATGCCCCAGCTCTTGCCGCTGCTGACGTTGGTGTTGCAATGGGTAGTGGGACTGATGCCGCGATTGAATCAGCAGGAATCACTTTGTTACACGGTGATATCTCAAAGCTCGTAAAAGCAATTAAGCTTTCAAAGATAACGATGAAAGGAATCAAGCAAAATCTTTTTTGGGCATTTATTTACAACATCGTCGGGATCCCGCTTGCCGCAGGAGTATTCTATCCCATCTTTGGATGGCTCCTCAATCCAATTTTTGCGGGATTTGCGATGGCGATGTCGTCGGTGTCGGTAGTTTCAAACTCACTTCGCATTAAATCTAAGAAATTATAATTACTATGAATCACAAGGAAGTACAATTGTATGTTTCAGGAACTCATTGTCCATCATGTAAGATTTTTATCGAAGATGAGTTGCATGAAGTTGATGGCATTTCGTCTGTTGTGGTAGATCTTGCATCAAAAACGGTAACACTAAAATCATCGCGCGAGATGAGCGATAAAGAACTTGCGGAATTTTTGACACAAAAGATAGAGCATAATGGTTACGTTTTGAGAGTAGAGCCCTTAGCTCCTCAAGATAGTGGGGCAAAAGATTTATGGGTTGTGTTGCCACTAGGTTTGAGTTTGCTCGCGCTCTTTGTTATGGTACAAAAAACCGGAATCCTGAATTTAGGATTTGGCGGTACTGTGACGCCATTAACAAGTTTCCTGATTGGACTTGTGGCTTCTGTTTCAAGTTGCCTTGCCGTAGTTGGAGGGCTTGTGTTGTCGTTATCTGCAACAGTTTCGCAAGATGCCGCAAGCGACAAGAAGGCGATGATCTTGTTTCACGGTGGTCGTTTAGTTGCGTTTGCGTTACTTGGAGGTGCACTTGGTGCATTAGGAAGTGTTGTTGGTGTAAGTTTTACTTTGAGTGCAGTACTAGGAGTTATTGCTTCTGTCGTTATGATACTGTTGGGGTTAAATCTTGTTGGAGTTTTTCAAAAACAGTTGGTAACCCTTTCTCCTCGTGTGTTTAATTTTTTTCGCTCTGCTGAAAATACAATCATTGGACCGATGCTTTTGGGTGTAGGAACCTTCTTCTTGCCATGCGGGTTTACACAGGCAATGCAAGTTACTGCATTATCAAGTGGATCGTTTGTCTCTGGGTTGTTAATAATGTTGGCGTTTAGTTTAGGAACATTACCTATGCTTGCGCTGTTATCATTTGGAGCTTCTTCGTTTGCGCAAACAAAGTACTCAAAGTTATTTTTTAAAGTGAGTGGAGTTGTCGTAATTGGATTTGGTGTGTTTTCACTACTCGCAGGACTTGCTGGCATGGGTATTATTCAACCATTATTCACTCTTTAATCTATGAATAAAAATTCATTAGCATCACTTTTAATCAGCGTGGCATTAATTGGAGGAATGATGTATTTTTTGTCAGATGCAAAAATTACCGAAAAAAATACGCCAAACGCCCCATCTCAAAATGTGTATACACAAGATGGTATTCAGTATGTTAACGTAACAGCAAAAGGCGGGTACACCCCTCGCGTGACTGAAATTGAAAGTGGGGTCCCAACCAAATTAATCGTTACAACAAATAATACGTATGATTGTTCATCAGCGCTTGTTATTCGTAACGTAGGATTTCAAAAGATGTTGCAACCAAGCGGGGAAGAAGTGATAGATCTTGGCACGCCAAAATCAGGTGATATTATTTCTGGCGTATGCAGCATGGGAATGTATAGCTTTGCATTACGAGCGAAATAAACAAAAAATCATATACACTGCGGAGGGAAAGAGATTCGAACTCTTGATACCTTTTGGGTATGACAGTTTTCAAGACTGTTGCCATCAACCGCTCGGCCATCCCTCCGCACTATATATGATTAGAATTTTCAATTAAGTGCGTATATTGTAGCAATAATTAAAAATTGTTTCAAGGGCGGATTTTCACATTGACGGAACCCCCATAATCGAATACAATACTCATACTAATAAGCAATGGAGACGTACCCAAGTGGCTCAAGGGGACGGTTTGCTAAATCGTTAGGCCGGGTTTTCCGGTGCGGAGGTTCGAATCCTCTCGTCTCCGCCACGTCGCTCGCGAGCGACGTGGCCGCCTCGTTATTTCGGGTGGTCACGTCAAAGATAGATTGCTATAATAATCCTAGGTTTATTCTTAGGATTTTTTATATGTGGTTTGTATACATACTTCAATCTCAAAAAGATTTAAATTGGTTTTACAAAGGGTCAACTAATAATATTGAGCGTAGATTTTTGCAACATGAAAGTGGTGAAGTTCAGTCAACAAAAGCTTATAGACCTTTTAAGTTAGTGTACTATGAAGCATATCTTACAAAAAATTCTGCACAAAACAGAGAGTATAGTATCAAACAAAGTGGTTCCGTTTGGAAACCATTAATGGATAGAATTAAAAATAGCCTAGCTGAGATTATATCTGGATGATTTTTTGTTTCCCATAATTTTGCTATACTATTGATATGAACTATACAAACTTAAAAACTCATATCTTCTTTTGGACTCCAAGAATCTTGCTCTTTGCTTTTGGAATTTTTGCAATAGTCTTTGGCGAATTCGACGACAGTCCAGGATTGCAGGGGATTGGGTTGATTTTGGCAATTGGAGTGGTTGTTAATGTGGTGAGAAATAAAAAGAGAAAGATTTAAATTTTAATTATTAGTATGTACACAATTCTAGCATTAGGGTTAGCGGGGGCTGTAATAAGCGCAATCACGGGGACGATTTGGTATTCGGGTGGGACGCCGATGGGGAAGTGGCATATGCAGTATTTGGGGTTTGATAAGTTGACGCCAGAAGAGAAAGCGAAGTTAATTGCGCAAGCGAAGCCAAGAATGTGGAAAACATATTCTGCGCAAATGCTTCTCTCATTTCTCACCTCACTCTTCATCGCATTCGTCACAAGCTACACGGTGAAAAACGGTGGACCAGCAAGCGCAACATACTATTACGTCATCATGATCTGGGCAGCATTCACTCTCCCAATGATCGGCCAAAACATCCTCTGGGGAACATCCGAAGGAAGTCTCGCATGGAAGAGATTTATTTCTGACAGTATGTATAACTTAATTACATTTTTGATAATTACGTTTGTTGTGGTTTCAGTATTATAAAAGAATAAAAAATCCCCCGAGTTTAGTCGAGGGATTTTTTTTATTCTAACAATTTACCAGGCACTGTTAAATTACGTAGTTTATTGGTATAGTATATGAATAAACAAAGTAGTTTAGTTAGATA
>JADLGS010000083.1 GCA_020849205.1 Candidatus Falkowiibacteriota bacterium
GGGGTCCTCGTGAATCTTCGTCCCCACGCCATGTCCAACGAGATCTCGTACGATCCCAAGTTTGTGTTCGTCGGCTACCTTTTTTACGGCTGGACCAATTGAATACAAACTTTGTCCAACCTCAAGTGACGCGATTGCATCTTCCAGCGCTTGTTGAGTCGCCGAAAGCAAAAGCTTTGCTTCACGAGAAATTTTGCCTACTGGGACAGTGCGCGCCATGTCGGTATACAAACCCTTATATTCCATCCCAAGATCAAGCTTCAAAACATCACCTTCTTGCAAGGTTACATTGAGCGTAGCTGGTGTATGAACTACGCCTTCGTTTATCGAAGTACAAAGTGTTGCGGGGAATGGTTTGTCGGCAAAAGAAGGTTGGGAGTTAAGAAATGACGGTCGTCCACCATATGAAACAATAAGATCGTAGGCGAGTTTATCAAGTTCAAGCGTTGTCACTCCTGGCGCAACTTTTGAAATTAAAACATCCATCACCTTGCCAAGGAGAGCTCCACCTTCGAGAATATCTTGTATTTCTTGTTGTGACTTATAGATCATATGAGATACATTACTAGTTACGAATTGCTAGTTGCTAATTGCTAGTTGCGCATTATTGATCACTAGTAGCCAGAAACTAGTAATTAGAAATTATTATTTCAGTAAGGCTTTCATTCGCGTTTTAATAGCTTTCGCAACAGTAGGTATATCACCACTCGCGTCAAAAAACAAGACCTTACCTTTATTCTTGTAATACTCAATAACCAACTCTGTTTCTTGATGATAAATCTTTAATCGATTCTTGATAGCCTCCTTTGAATCATCGGCGCGCATCACGAGCGGTAGGTGATCAACATCACACACACCTTCTTTTTTTGGCTTATCAGAATGGATATTGTATACATGCCCTTTGGCGCAAACACGTCGCCCGCCAATGCGCTCATAAGCAACTTCATCGCTAATGTGAAGCGCAATCATGTATGTTACCGGCATAAACAAGTCAAACTGCTGAGCTTGTGGAATGGTGCGAGGAAATCCATCGATGATAAGTCCTTTCTCATATTTTCGATCCTGCAACTCCTCTTGCAACATTTCACGCGTAATTTCGTGAGGCATGATAC
This sequence comes from Candidatus Falkowiibacteriota bacterium, assembly GCA_020849205.1. Taxonomy (GTDB): domain Bacteria; phylum Patescibacteriota; class Patescibacteriia; order CAIXNZ01; family JADLGS01; genus JADLGS01. Next base: position 1,113 of record JADLGS010000083.1, read on the forward strand.
CGCCTTTTTCTATGATGTTTTTTGCCAAAATTCCAATATCAGTTTTTGCGGCAATCTGAGCGCGAAACAAACTTCCAACCACAAGCAAGGGAACGCCTAGTTCCTTTGCCAATAATTCACCTTGCGTACTTTTCCCCGCTCCCTGCGGCCCAGAAAGCACAATAACAATTTTTTCTCGTTGCTTTTTCATACCCATAGTATACAGGACACACCAAAAAGAAGGAACCGCTGCTAAGCAAGCTCAATGATTTCTGATATTAAATCCTTATAATCTACGCCCGCCGCTTTCATAAGCATCGGGTACATGGAAATATTAGTGAATCCGGGAAGAGTGTTGATTTCATTGAAATATACTTTCGTACCAACAACAAAGAAGTCTATGCGTGCAAATCCAGAGCAATGCCCTAATTGATATAATTGTTTTGCTAATAATTGAATTTGTTTTTGCACTATCGATGATAGCTTCGTTGGAACTACTTGCTGTGCCTCATCTTTAACGTATTTATCATCAAAGGAATAAAAATCACTTACAAGAACCAACTCCCCCGCTGGTGAAATAATAAGTTTGTCATTTCCCAAAACTCCAACCTCAACTTCACGTGGTGATTGTAAACCCTTTTCAATAATAACAATTGAGTCGTGTTTCAACGCTTCTTTAATAGCGCTTTGTAATTGACTTCGCGATTTTACTTTTGTTACGCCAACAGATGACCCTGAATTTGATGGCTTTACAAAATATGGAAACGTATATTTTTTAATAAAATTATTTACCAATACTTTTTGTTCATTGTTTCCATGAATCTTTGTATCAAAATATACATACGGAACTTGTGGTATCCCTGTATTTTTTATTATATCTTTAAAAGCAGCCTTATCCATACACAAAGCAGATCCCAACACCTTACTTCCCGTATATTGAATATGAACAGCTTCCAACATAGCTTGCAATACACCATCTTCACCATACTTTCCATGCGTAATGAGAAACGCAACGTCACACTTACTTTTTATTTCATGTAATGTTGCTGTTTTTAAAGATTCAGAAGTAACAACATCAAACGATGGAATAATACTAAACTGTCCATCCTTACGCCAAAAAATAAGCAACGGAACATATTTCGTCCGGTCAATATTCGCATAAATATTCTTCGCAGAAACCACCGAAACCCCCGCCTCATTCCCCATACCCCCAAAAAATATTGCAATTCGTTTTTTTCTATTTATCATTTAAAAATATATTATGTGTAAATCTTTTTATTGATTCGTCTATATTTTCATCAGAACTTTTCACGCACATTGTATTTTTACAAATCTCAGGCCTATTATTATAATCTAAACACCTTCCAGTTTCCGAGTCAAAATTTTTACATTTAAAAGTAAGTACGCGTCCTTTGTCAGGATTTGATGCAGGAATTAATACTTTTTGATTCTGAGTAAAAACTTGTTCACCGCGAGCATCTTTAAGTTTATGCTTTGGAATAGACCAATAAACACTCCGCTCAATCTTAACTGGATTACAACACC
>JADLGS010000084.1 GCA_020849205.1 Candidatus Falkowiibacteriota bacterium
ATTTGAAAACTTTAGCAATGCAGGAATATGTTGACGTTCCACAGTATCCAAAACCGAGAACGCAGCCTCTTTATTACCACTATAGGCGTAGGAGCCTGCAAGAATTATATTCGTATAAATCCTTGCAAATGGAAGTTCGAGTGTATCTGCTATCTTTGAAGATTTGCGTAACTCTCGAATTGCTGAATGGTCATCGTGGGTTAAGAAGTTGACGATTCCACTCGCCAGTAATAAGTCATGCTCAACATTGTTGTACAAGAAGTATGCAATAAAGCGCAACTTAAAAATGACTGATCGTAATGTTGCGGCATTTGATTCGATGATTTCAAAACAGAGATTTGTAATCAGATCAAGACTCTTGTCATATGGATTCTTTTTTGCCACTGAATACTCCTTTAATTATATGGTACAAATTGATTTCAACTTAGCCGAAAAATAAGCTTTTGTCAATATAAAGAAAAAAGCCCCTGCAGTACAGGGGCTTGGTGAATTGGATCGACTTCGATATTTAGATGTCGATTGGGTCTGCGCCACCGGGGCTTTGTGGGGAGAAGATTGTGAGTTTCTTCATACGCTTTTCCTTTGTACGAGTTACGCCAACACGATATTGTGAAAGCTTGATTAGTATACTGTATATAACGCAATTTAACAAATTAGATCTGAGTCCTTGACAGTATGTAAATTACCTATACAATGAACGCAATGATATAATTATCTCGTAACCGGGTTTCACTTAGAAACGCCGGGCGATACTCGTTTATATGACTAAAATTAACAAAAAATCAGCTGGACTCGGTAGCGAGCTTCATGCCTACAAGTCTGAAAATATTGAAATTCGGGGTGCGCGTGAGCACAACCTTAAGAATGTGGATCTCGATATTCCTATCGGGTCGCTTTCTGTTATTACGGGGCTTTCTGGATCGGGCAAATCTTCGCTTGCTTTTGATACGCTCTATGCGGAAGGTCAGCGTCGTTATGTTGAATCATTATCTGCCTATGCGCGTCAGTTTTTAGGCATCATGAATAAGCCTGATGTCGACAAGATTTCTGGACTTTCTCCTGCTATTTCTATTGAGCAAAAATCGACTTCACGAAATCCTCGCTCAACTGTTGGAACGGTTACAGAAATTTATGACTATCTTCGTCTTTTATTTGCACGCGTTGGTCAACCGCACTGTCCAAAGTGCGGACAACCAATTACTTCTCAGGAACCGCAAACTATTGTGAAGGATATTTTGTTGCAAGCGGGTCCAAATAAAGTTGCTGTCATTACTTCTGTGTTAGCGCGTCAGAAAAAAGGTGCATTTGATACTTTATTCAAAAATTTATTTAAACTTGGTTACTCAAAGGTTATTGTTGACAAAAAAGACTATGAATTACCAGCAGAAATTGTGCTTGATAAGAATTATAAACATGATATTGAGGTAATTGTTGATCGTGTGACTGTTTCTGAGGAAAATAGATCTCGTATTTTCTCTTCAGTTGAAACTGCAATTGGATTATCGGAAGATGGAATGCTTTTGGTGCGTATTGCGGATACCAAAACAAAGCAAGAAACACAAAAGTTTTATAACACTATTCTCTCGTGCTCAACATGTCAGATTAATTTTGAAAAAATTGAGCCACGCATGTTTTCTTTTAACTCTCCTTTTGGTGCCTGCCAAGAATGTCATGGACTTGGTGCACATGAAGAGTTTGTAGTTGATTTAATTGTGCCAGATGAGGATGCTTGCTTATATGACGGCGCATTAAAGCCATGGGATAAGCAGATGGATGGATGGCGCGGACAACAACTTGAGGCGCTAGCGCATCATTTCAAATTTGATTTGTATACACCGTGGAAAAAGTTGCCACAAAAAGTAAAAGATATTATTTTGCACGGTACCGATGAAAAAGTTGATTTTACTTTTAAAGCAAAATCTTCAAACGCGGAATATAAGTGGGAGGGACAATATGACGGAATCGTCAATATCCTTCACAAACAATACATGGAAGCAAAGACAGAAAATAAGCGCGAAGATTTACAAAAGTTTATGCGCTCAACGCCGTGTCCTGCGTGTAAGGGGTTGCGTTTACGCCCCGAAGTGCTTGCGATTCTTGTTGATACCTACAATATCGCTCAAATCACCGACTTGTCGGTCAAAGAATTGTTTGAGTTTGTAGATCATCTTACCTTCACCGAGGAGCAAAAGATTATATCAACTCCTATCATCAAAGAAGTGAAGGCGCGCCTCTCATTTTTGATTAATGTGGGACTTGAATACCTCACATTATCACGTTCTGCGGCAACACTTTCTGGTGGTGAAGCTCAGCGTATTCGTTTGGCAACGCAAATCGGATCTGAGTTGCGCGGTGTGTTATATATTCTTGATGAACCATCTATCGGACTTCATCAGCGTGACAATGAAAAGCTTTTGAATACACTCAAGTACCTTCGCGACATCGGAAACACGCTTTTGGTTGTGGAACACGACGAAGATACGATTCGCGCCGCTGATTACGTGGTTGATGTAGGGCCGGGAGCAGGTGTTCATGGCGGTAAGATTGTTGCGAGTGGAACGATTAATGATGTAATTAAAGTAAAAGAATCGCTCACTGGTCAATATTTGTCAGGTAAAAGAAAAATTGAAGTGCCAAAAAAGCGTCGCGAGTGGCGTGAGTATTTGGAATTAGTTGGTTGCAAAGAAAATAATCTCAAAAATATCGACGTGAAGTTTCCGTTACATGTCATGACCTGCGTAACGGGTGTTTCAGGCTCTGGAAAATCAACTTTGGTAAACGATACGCTAGCGCTTGGACTCGCGCAAAGATTGTATCGTTCAAAAGAGTTACCGGGTGTTCACAAAGAACTTCGAAATTATGGTTTGATTGATAAGATTGTGAATATTGATCAATCGCCAATTGGTCGAACGCCACGTTCTAACCCAGCCACATACACTGGACTTTTCACGCCCATTCGTGATTTGTTTAGCGAATCTGCAGACGCAAAGATGCGCGGATATCAACCGGGACGATTTTCGTTTAATGTGAAAGGTGGTCGTTGTGAGACATGCGCGGGAGATGGACAGATTAAAATCGAAATGCACTTTTTGCCCGACGTGTATGTTACCTGTGAAAAATGTCAGGGTACACGCTACAATTCAGAGACGCTCGAGGTACATTTTAAAGGTAAAAATATTGCGCAGGTACTTGCGATGTCGGTAGAGGAGGCATACAATTTTTTTGTTGATATCCCTTTGATCGCAGAAAAGTTACAATTACTCAAAAATGTGGGACTTGATTACATTACGCTTGGACAACCGGCAACTCAACTTTCAGGCGGTGAAGCGCAACGTATTAAATTAGCGCTTGAATTATCAAAACGTCCGACTGGCAAAACTATTTATATTCTTGATGAGCCAACAACGGGTCTTCACTTTGAAGATGTTCGTAAATTACTCGAGGTGCTTCATCAACTCGCTGACAAGGGAAATACTGTTGTTGTAATCGAACATAACCTAGATGTTATCAAAACAGCTGATTGGATTATTGACATCGGCCCCGAAGGCGGAGACGGTGGCGGTCAAATCGTCGCACAGGGAACACCAGAACAGATTGTGAAGGTTCGTGAAAGCCACACAGGAAGATTCTTGTCACCTATGTTGTAAAACAACCCCCCACGTCATTCAGACCTGTCCGCCTCTGGCGGAGGAGCGCCCACAAATCACGTCATCCTGAGCGAAGTCGAAGGATCTATTGTTGTTCCTAATTAAACTCCGCGACGCGGAATCTATTACTGTTCTGAATGTATTTGACTAAACTCCCCGCTATGCTAATCTCAAACTATTATGCACTTTGACATGGGAGAATCATGTGAGTGAAATTGATATAATACAAAAATCTAATCTCCAGATTAGCTGGAGTTGTGATGATCATGTACCACCAAGCGATGTGCTTATCAAACTTGTATCCAAGCACGAACTTCTTGAAAACACTGATATTTGCACCCCACTCACTGCTTCACAAATGAGCATTGCTAATGAAGTTATTGATGGAATTCACACTCATCTCAAGAAATTACATCTTCCATCATTTCATTTTTCTGTTAATCGAATTCATGTTTTACCTAATGATGAATTTAACAAATTTTCGGCAATAATTATTTCTGCTGATCCAAATAATATTTTGGGTTTTCAGAGGTCGCAAAGGATTTATTTGCGAGCAGAAATGGAAGATTGTATGTTTGCGTCAATTTTGATTCATGAATTGGTACATGCATCAGCATATCAGCATATATATCTCCAGTTTAATGGATACGATGCAAATCTTTTAGCTTTACGATTAGGCATTACTGGTGAATTTTTTGGCCCATTACGACGATGTATGTGGTTGATTGATGAGATGGTTACGGAAGTTTTGAGTATTCAAATAAGACAGATACTCAAGCTATCAGCTCTGAGTGCAACTGATCAGGACATATTTTCTAAATTTGTTGCGTATCCGGATGTTGTCATGCTGTATTATGACACGATGATTAAGGCGCATCAAAAGGATGGTTTTGATCAAAAGTTGTGGCGAATTTTGTTGCAAGACTATTTTCTAGGTACATTGGACGCTCCTCGTGCGCTTTATCACTTCGACCCAACATTTTTCAAAAAGCTGAAAAGCATATGCGTTGACGCTGGAATCAGTTGATGCTATACTTTGAGCCAACATGTTCATTGAAGGAAGGAGTTATATCGTGTCAGTAACAGCGCTTGTTCTCAAAAGTGGATTGCGTCGTTATCTTGAAGAAAAGTTTCCGCAACATTCTTTTCAGGATAATGAATGCTATTCGTGTAATTGCGACGAATCACGACGAGCAGAGTTTCGTGTTCTACTTAAGTTCGTGACTGATTACCTTTTTGAGTGTGGTTGGAAGGAGCGGCATATTGCATATTGGTTCAACAATTTTTCGCTTTTGCGTCTTCGCTATGACCCTTCAATACGTTCGATCGTGCCAGGTCAATATCCGTGCTTTGATTTACGCGCGATATTTGGAATGCTGGATATCGCGGGAAGCGTAGACAGTTATATACTGTCGAGCGAAAAAGCCGCGTAACATCAGAGCCCCAGACATCAATGGGGCTTTTTTAATACAATAACGCGGATTCACTGATGCATGGTTACACAGTTGTACAGATGTAGGATACAAAAATATATAAACATCCATGTATCTGTGAATCCGTGCGTCCGTGTCTAATTAAAAGAAACCCGTCTCGGCGTAGCCGGACGGGTCTCTTAAGTCTCAGGTAGAGCATA
>JADLGS010000085.1 GCA_020849205.1 Candidatus Falkowiibacteriota bacterium
AAGTCTCAGGTAGAGCATAGTATTATGCTCCTTGAGAAGAAAGATGGATGGTATGTGTAGTCAAAGATTGTCGCATCCATCGTGTCGGAATGAGCTGTGAAAATGGGGTATTGCATGTAGGGCAATGTGCAAAAACGAGTGATTGTGTTCGTTGTAACGAAACATTACAAGTAGGGCATATCGAACGTGACGAAGCATCGAGTCGTTTGGCAAATACTGAAGGTGGCTTTAGCTGCTCTATAAGTTGCGTTGTATTCATGAATTCTCCTGTATACGCAATAAAAATTTACTCCATTAGACAGCGCGAACCGCTAACAATGGATGAACGATGTCACTCATGTGAGCGGAAGTAGATCCTAGCTCATCATTTTGGCGAGAGTGAACTTGTTGACGCATTTTTGCGTCATAATGTTGCCCGCACTCCAAACAGATTGAATTTTCTGTCCAGCGAGGGGAGTCATTATTAAGGGAGATGGCTACTTCGCCTTGGCAATCCGAGTGTCCACACAGGGCAATTTGTTTACCCTCAAGCGCTTCTTTGGATGCGATGAGTTCTTGAGTATAGTCAAAGTATCTTGCGTGTGTTTTGACAATGCGTTGGATCGCAAAGGCTGGGTCATACGTGAATGTCTTGCATGTTGGGCAAAACAGTTCATCTGAGTGCGCGCGGTTACCATGATTAATGATAAGGCGCGTGTTGCAGTTGGGGTTATCGCATTTTGCCTTTGGCTTTTGCCAATAGACGTGCGAAACCTTGCGATGTTGGAAGTTAATGCCAGTAATCAATGTTCCGGTTGCGTGCATATCGTCCTCCATGACGTATGTAAAAAATGTTGTCCGGCATTGCCGAGACTAGTAACCCGCAGTGACCTGCGAGATGGATTATATGTGTATGAAAATCGTGAGTGCTTAGATCACGGTCAAAGAGTGCTTTTCTTTAACATGATTACTATAGCATGAGGTTTTTGAGGGGTGTGGATAGCGTGGGGAATTCGCGTGTGTATATAATTTTAATATCGAATATATTGGATTTTTCGTGGGGATAACTTGTATCGTATGGTTGGATTGACAGGGTTAAAGAATTACAAATTCTAAACTCTAAACCTGCCTGCAGCAGGCAGGGACTAAACTCTAAACTAAATCATAAAGACTAAAGTCTAAAATCTAAAGAGTTCTAATTTAGAATTTAGATCTTAGATTTTAGAGTTTGATTTAGACCTTAGAGTTTAGAGTTTAGATTTTTTCCATACTACTGTATACTAATCCTATGTCATTCTCAATTAAAACAATTCAAATCCCTACAAAGCCTGGGTGTTATCTCTATAAAGATAAGTCAGGGCAAGTGATATATGTCGGTAAGGCAAAGGTGTTGCGTAACCGTGTTTTGTCATATTTTCAAAACAAACAACTTGATTCCAAAACAAAATTACTCGTTTCAAAAATTGCGGATGTTGAATTTGTCATCACAAGTAGTGAGCTTGAAGCGTTGTTATTGGAACAGTCGTTGATTCATCGCTACAATCCTAAGTACAACATTGATCTCAAGGGATCGATTCGCTATGCTTACATCAAACTTACTGACGAATCGTATCCACGACTTATCACCTCTCGAAAAATTGATAACAAGGGTGAATACTTTGGTCCTTATACTGACGGAAGCGCTCGCAAAAATATTATGAGTGCTCTCATTAAGATTTTTAAAGTGCGTACTTGCGTCAAAATGCCAAAAAAGGCGTGTTTGCAATATCACATTGGAAATTGTCAGGCTCCATGTGAAGACAAGATTTCGCGTGAAACATATCTAGAAAATATTGCGCATGCGCGAATGTTTTTGCGTGGACAGACGCAACCATTATTGCTTGAACTTACTCGAGAAATGAAGCGCGCAAGTGACGCGCGTCAATTTGAAGTGGCGAAAATGTATAGAGATCAAATACGCATGCTCGAAGGTACGTATGAGAAACAAAGCGTCGATCAAGCTCGCCTTACTGATCAAGATGTGCTCGCGTGGGTAGTTGATGGAGCAAAAATTCACTTTCAATTATTGACCATTATGAAGGGCGTGATTGCATCACGACACAATTTTACACTTGATTCGTATGAGGGGGTTGTTGAAGATTTTGTGCGTCATTTTTACTCAATTCACGAGATTCCACAAGAACTCATCGTCCAAGAGACGCTACAAGATACGGATATGTTGTTAGAATATCTCAAGGCTATGAAGCAAAAGAAGCATGGTTTGTCGTATGTTCCTCGAGTTGAGGTTACAGTGCCTTCAAAAGGGGCGAAAGTTGATCTTCTCAAGCTCGTTAAACTTAATATTGCTCAAACGCTTGGAGTTGACGCTGGTGTTACGGAGCTTCAAAAGAAATTACGATTAACGCGCCCGCCGTTCATTATTGATTTTTTTGATATTTCAAATTTACGCGATCAATATATTGTTGGAGCTTGCATTCGCTTACGTAATGGAGAGTACAGTAAAAAAGAATATCGAAAATTTAAAGTAAGAACAACGCAAACACAAGATGATTTTGCTTCTATGCAAGAAGTGGTGGCCCGACGTTACAATGACGCAATGCAAAAAAATGAAGAACTCCCGGATCTCATCGTAATTGATGGCGGGCGCGGACAACTCAACGCCGCGCTTGGCGCCTTAACTTTTGTTGCGCTTGGAACTCCCGTAGTATCGCTTGCCAAGCGCGAAGAAGAAATCTATGTCCCCGGTGCAGTTTCTCCATTACGCTACGAAAAGTCTAACATTGGACTTCGATTACTTATGAAAGGGCGTGATGAAGTTCATCGATTTGTGATTTCATTTAACAGAAGTTTGCGTAGAATTAAAAATTAAAAAAACAAAATTAAAAAATAATTATTAATCTGTAATTAATAGTATTTTTGACTGTTAATTACTTACTAATTTTTAATTTATATTTTTTAATTCCCATGTTATACTGTGTTTATGAATCCACAACAAATCACTATCACAACCTCAGATCGATACGTACTTGCGGGGAATTATTGGCAAGGCACGACTCACAATGCAGTGATTTATCTTCACCAGTTTCGTCGTGACAAAAACGATGTTCAAATCTTTTTGCCAGAACTTTTGTCTCGCGGATATCATGTACTTTCGATTGATTTACGAGGTCATGGGCAGTCGCAGGGAGAAAGAGACAAATTTAGCGATGAAGATTTTAAGGCGATGTTTGCAGACGCAAAGAGTGCATATGAATTTTTGGAATCAATACATCCAACCATGAGCGTACAGATGATTGGCTCTTCTATTGGCGCGAACACAGCACTCATCTATCAAGAAATGAATACGCTTGAGTCAGTCGTGGCGATCAGTCCAAGCCTGAATTATCACGGAATCATGCCCGAAGCCTCTAATTTGAGTAATATTGCAATGCCGATTATGTATATTACTTCGGCGCAAGATTCTTGTGCTCGCGATACCAAGCAATTGTATGAAGATTCGCCAGTAACTCCCGATGGACTTAATCTTTTGAAAGAATATCCCGGAAACGCGCATGGTATTGATATCATTAGAGATAACAAACAAGCGCTTGCCGATATTATCAGCTGGCTTGATGCTCATGCGGGCAAAGGCTTGGCTCAGATGAAGACGGTGCCAAAAAACTAATAATTTTTTTGGTAAATTACTAGTTACCGGTTTCTAGTTACTAATTGTTGGTTGTATTTGGGATCGCTATGAACTAGTAATTAGAAATCAGCAATTCAAAACTTAAAAATAAAATTCCTCCGTTTGATGCGGAGGAGGTTTTATTTTAGTAGTTGTCGTCGTCACCGTCTTCCTGATTTTCTAATTCAGCAGCTTCTTCAAGCGAGATTTCCATGCGCTCACTTGCTTCAACTTCCTTTTCAAGTTCGTCATTAAGTTCTGCTGTCATTTTGTTTTCCATTTCCTTTTCTTCTTTTTCAAGTTCTGGCTCGCAACACTCAGAAGCATAACTTCCTGATTGACATTCGCATACCTTTTTCATGTAATTTGCGTCATCAACAGGGCAGTATCCCGGGAGAGCGCTTTCGAAACCACATTGTGGGCAGGTGTACTTTTTATCTTGTAACATATTTTAATATTTATTTATTTATTTTTCTAATTAACCAATTAACTGATTAACTTTTTTTATTATCCTCTTCTAATTGTTTATATACATCTTCAGGTAATCTTGCCGGTGTAGTAAGATAGGTCATGTCTTGTGTAATTGGTTCACCATTGATTTCGATGCGTGTTCCATAATCACCTCGTGCTCGCGCAGCCGCTAAAGCTTCACGCACATTATCCATATGTTCCTGTGATTTTTTTTCGTATGACTGTGTGTATGAAGCATCGTCTTTGTGGACTTCTTCATCTCGTGAAGCAGAAATGTTATTGATCAGAGATGATTGTTCCTGCAAGAGATTTGCGTTGTCATTGGGTAAGCTGAGTGGCGTCGAGTTTGATTGTAGTAAATCTTTGTCGTTCATAGTATGATAATTGTAATTAATTTATTTTTAAAACGCAAGTCTATGAAATCACAATACGCAGTTGGATCAAAGGCGCCTGCATTTTCGTTGAAAACCTCTGAGGGCAACACTATATCGCTAAAACAGTTTTTAGGCAAAAAGAATGTGCTTTTAATTTTTTATCCAGGTGATGACACTCCGGGGTGCACTGCGCAGTTATGTTCAATTCGAGATGATTATAAAACATTTCAAAAAACAAATACGGTGGTATTTGGCGTAAATCATGCTGATAAAGATTCTCATAATCATTTCATCAAAAAGTTTGGATTTCAATTCCCATTACTTATCGACAAAGATCGAAAAGTGTCAAAAAAATATGGCGCTATTAAATATATGTTTGGACGCGAATCTATACGCCGATCAGTTGTTTTGATAGATAAAAAGGGGAAGTTTGCCTATGTTAAACGAGGAATGCCAGAGGATAAGGAAATTCTAGCTCAGTTAATTGGTTAATTATATTTATTAACTAATTAACCATTAACCCAATTAACTCTTCATCAACATCTTGACAAAACTCCTCAAAAATGATACAAAAGAACATCACATCAACCAGGAGGGCTATGTGAAAAAAGTTCTTTTCTTTACGATTTTGATTGTATGCGCCCTCTTTTTGTTTCACGCATGTGACGACAATGAGTGGGGTGGTTCAGTTGTTTCGAATACAAAGGAGATCTCAGGACCTTTTGAGATTGAACGCGAGTACAACTTACTCAGCAAGAACGATTTACTCGTTCAAGCAGAAGTGTATTACGCAGATACCACAGAAGAAATTACTTCTGTTGCGGTGTATCGTATTTGTGAATTTTGGGACGGCTGTGATGTGCAGATATT
>JADLGS010000086.1 GCA_020849205.1 Candidatus Falkowiibacteriota bacterium
AAAAAGCAAAAAAAGCAACAAAAGCAAAACAAGCAAAAACAGCAAAAAAAGCAAAAAAAGCAAAAAAAGATGGGGTGTGGGCCCCTGCTATTTCACACAACGAGCGCTCTATATGAGCGCTTTTTTCATTGTTATGTGATTGACAAAATCAAGCTATTGACAAAACTTAGATAATACGTTATTATCATTTCTACATAGATCCATTAACAGGGTAGATCTCTGGGATCGTGATAGATTACGTGTGTAGCAAGCGCGTACGCTGTGTCGTCGCAATATGCAAGGCGCATAGTCGCGTGATGCACGAAACAAGTAATCGAAGGGAAGTGAGGTGATAAAGCACTAAGCCAAGCTCCCCCTTACCGGATTAAACAAAATGTAATTGCCGGTAAAAAACTATCACATCGAGCGGAACCTCGACACCGTGATAGTAATTTTGAAAAAGGATGACCGTGCAGGTCTAGACAGCGCCTGGGTAATTCTAGGGAAATCTCCTGTTGAAACATGAAGGGTGAGATCGATGTCACACTGACAAAAACTTACCACTATCATGCCAAAATTAATAATTGTCTTTTTGCAGGGAGGTGAGATCTCCCGACTTCTTTCACAACGAGCGCTCTACATGAGCGCTTTTTTTATTGCCATGGATTATGTGCACTGAATAACTCGCGTTTGGTTTTGTGGGTTGACAAAGTATATATTTCAAACTATATTAATTCAGTTACCTCACCATATTTTGTAGATCTGGTGGAGTGATAGTGTGGCGTTGCGACTAACTGCGCTACACTGATGAATTGCTACTTGTAATAGCAGTTCTATAGTAGGTCTGGATGATTCCAGCGTCTCCTGCCGAATTTGTAGATGAGTAAGCCCTCAAGTGAGTTCAGCGATTCCTCATGAGAGCGAGACACAACTTTGCCGAAAGTCTAGCGAAAAATTGTGAAGGTGGCGTGAGACCGCTACTGGCTTTTTTCAAAAATATAAGCGCCCTCAAGTGGGCGCTTTTTTAATTTATATTTAATCTTGTACTAATCCTGAATCTTCATTAAGTTTTGTCGTGATTGGAGGATTTTGAATCGTTATTGATCCAGAAGTTTTTGCGTCCGTGGCAGTTACGTATGTCGCGTTGAGTAAGGTGAGTAAGGTGTTTGCGTCTTTTGCCGTTGGCTTTACACTTACTTTAAAACGAGCTGTCATTTCATCGAGTGTGGTTGGGAATTTGGTAAGATTCCAAATTACCTTGTCGCCATTTTGCACGATATCACCACTCGTAACATCAAGCGCTTCAACGAATTGCACTCCAGTAGGAATTTGAGCGCTCACAGCGATGTTACTGAGTTCGTGAAGTGAGTTAGTCAACTTCCATTCGATGACGTAGGTCGTAGTTTCGTTGACGCGAGGGGGTAGCGGTCCTGATCCAAGCGTCACGCCCTGTCCATCAAAGTATAGTCCTTGAGCATACAACGCAACATCAGAATTAAATTTGTGAGTAATGAGAGCGGTTTTTTGACTATCCTTTACCTCAATGGTATCGATACTACCAATCGTTACTTCTGCTTGAGAAGTTATGTCTAATGAGCTTCCTGTTGCCTGTTTTGTTTTGATGGTAAACGCAATTTGAACTTCATCTTCTGGTAACATTACGGCAAGCTCCTTGATCTGTTCCTTGGTCCACAAAATTTGATTATTACTTACTATTCCTTGTATCGCTGATTGTAAGCTTTTCCAATCAAGAGCCGAAGAAGTAAGCGTAATTTTTGCGGCAACATCGCTGATCGCCGAAGTGCTTTTGTTTTTGATGGTAAGGAGGTAGCTCATCGTGTCACCAAAGTTTACTGAACCATCTTGAGTCTCTCCATTGATAATAAGATTGGTAACAAGGTCGGTGGCGATAACTTGGAGAGTGATCTTTTCTTGTGTTTGAAGTTTTTCTTGACCAGCGGCGTCTTTGGTAATGACATGAAATTCAATGTCCTGGGCCGTGTTGGTGTCAAGAGTAAATTCTCCGTTAATAACGTATTTAATTTCTTCACCCGGTTTAATCTCCGCAATCTCAAGTGTTGGATTTTTGTTAAATTCGTCTGGTGTAATTGTTGGCGCTGTGAAATCTTGAGTATTGTCGGTAAGCACGACTCCTTGTTTGACATCAGTGATCGTAAAGCTTTCAGGCTTTATAATTTTGAGACTTACTTTGGTTTGTGTTGCGATGTCGGCAGTGTTTTTGAGGGTAATCGCAATCGCGACATTCTCGTTTTTGATTATTTGTTCAGGGTAACTTACTGTTAATGCAAGAGCGCTGTCGCTGATTGTTGAGCTAAATGAAGTTTGTGCTTCAAAATCAGAAGAGTAGTTGAGCGGGGTATAAAGTAATCGTGAAGTAAAGCTTGCAACAAATCCTTTTTCGCCAATCATCTTACCTTTTACATGCACATCAAGCGTTTCCTTTGATTTAATATCAGGAAGTGATATCGCAAGAGTTGAGGTGATATTTCCGGGAGCATCTGTTTGGGTGATTGGGTATGTAGAAGAGATATACTCAAATCCTTTTGGAATTTTGACTTCAAGTTTTGGATTAGTAAGTGTTACGTTTTCTTTGTTTTTGATTGAAATCGTGTAATCCACCTCTGTTCCTGATTGAGTCGCTAGTGGCCCAAGAATCGATAACTCAACTTTATCACTTCTGAAGTTTGAGTTTGGAGAAACCATAACAAATCCAGCCCACGCAATCGCGCACGCGACTGACAACACGGCTATTGTGACTAAGACCCATCGCGGGATAAATGCGCGTTTTTTTTGGATAATAGTTGTGAGATCGACAAGTTCACCATTTTCCTCTTGATAGATTTTGGCAAGCTCTTTTTCTATCTCATTTGATTTGTCGTGGTTGTGTGATGTCATGGTTGATTTGAGCTTACGACGCCGATTAACATATCGTTGGTAAGCATAGTTTCATTGGTAATGGTTGCGCCACTAGTAACATTGTGAGATGGATAGCTCCATACAATTTCTTGTTTTCTTGGCATGTCAATGGTTGTGTAGTAGGGAGTTGGTTGTTTACCCGCTTGTTTTTGTACATACAGTGAGTAGGCAGATGAATCACCTAAAGATTCAATGTATGTGTCGTAGATGATTTGAATAGTTTGAGTTTCTCCAGCATCAGTTTGAATCCAGTTTGCAAACACCGTGCGATTATCTTCCTGATATATTTTTGTTTGCGTTACCTGATCAAGAGTTGCTGTCGATTCGATAACTGCAAGTTCTGTTGGAAGGGTAGTCACTACTTCGCTTTGTCGTCCCTCAATTGGTTCAAATCCTTGTGCAGAGATAAATTTACTACCAAGCGGAACGTAGATACGAAGATAATCATTATGTTTTACGCCCTCAAGTGGATGCGTTGGGTCCCCAGTGTGTGTGCGTGTAATCGTGAGCGTATGTCTTTGTACCCCTGGAACAGAAGCATCTATTTCGATATCCACTACATCGCTTATCGATGCATCAGATTTCGCTCCGGCAATGTTTGTTGTTGAGAGGTGGAGGTAGTCGCCGTATGTATCAATCATGTTTCCGGTCCAGCGAAAATCTTTGGCGAATTGTTGCAGTTCTGTGTTGCTAAAATACAACTGAATATCGCGCTTACCAAGGGCGTCATGTAGCATTTGTGCTACATGTACTAATTCTTGGTTTGACAAGTTCATGAGTTTTTCAAGAAGAAGCGGCGCGAGATCTGCTAAAATCTTTTTTGGTTGGGCGTGTACAGTTTTGTCTTCACCAAATTCAACTTCGTGTTGAGTAACGTCGACAAAGTTTTGAGCGGTGATGAATTGATCGCGAGCTGAGATGTAGATTGGTCCTGTGAGCGCAAGTAATTGCGTGATGATGTTGGGTGTAAGCGCGATTACGCCATCAACGGTTGATTGCCCTGAGTGCTCGTAAAACCACATGATGTTGCGAGCAGACTTTTCGAAATCAGGATAGTAGTTTGAGTCTTGAATTTCCCATCGATCATTAAGTATTGTGAAAGGTTGCGGTGGCGTGAGGTTGGTATCAAGACCAGCTTCGAGATCATAAATTCCGCCAGTAGGTATCCATACGTTGGTAACTTTGCCTTGATCAATATCAACTTGCGCAAACGATCCCATAAACCCTCCTGTTGCGCGTAGCTCGTTTGGATTTTGAAACACGAGTAAGAAGCGTTGCTTAGAGGTGTTACCAAGGAGTGTGTTGATGAGTTTTTGATAACTTAGAATTTCATCAAGGTGTGTTGTGAATGTTGTTTGATATGAAATGAGTTGCGTTAAAATAGATTGGTATTGCTCTGGCAATGAAGCGGGATTGATGGTAGCTAATTCTTGTGTGAGTTGCGTGAGTTGAGTTTTGTGTTGCGCAAGCGTCGTCGCAATTCGATCAAGTTTTTGAGTGATAGTTTCGTTTGATTGCGTATCAAGGAGTGAAACAATGTCTGAACCAAGTCCAAGGAGAATTTGCGCGATGTTGGTGAGCGTTGAAGCTGCCTCGAGGTTTTCGCCTACCGGAAGCGCAGACGCGATTAATGAGATGCTTTTTGGAAGACCTGCGATCTCGTTACTCAATGCCGCAAACTCTTCTTTTGCTGAAGCGAGTTCGTATGAGGCGCCTGCGAAGTCTTTGAGTTCAAATACTTCTTTTGAGCGTTTGAGGTGATCAGATGCGGCGTGCGCAATTCCAAGTACCCGTCCCTTAATCGCTATTGTTTTGTGGTAGTAGTCGTAGGCGATGAGTGGCGAGGTAAGGAGAAGTGCAGTGATAAAAAACAAGGCGCCGCCTTTGATTGCAAGGCGTTGTAGTCGAGGAATACGAACAGCGGGGCGTTTGAATTTTGGCCACGGCAGTCGCGACTGCCGTGGTGGGAGAGAAAAGGTTGGGAGGGTAAGGGTTGGGAGGGTAAAGGTTGGCCACGGCAGTCGCGACTGCCGTGGTGGGAAAGTGAATTGAGGTAGTTTGAATCGCTTTTTTGTGCGTTGCTTGACGATTGACGCAACTAAACTTGGCCCCTCGAGTTCAACAGTATACAAAGGCGTTTGAGATGGCGCGATGTGCGTAACCGGTTTTTTGTGTGACTTGGTTGCAACGAGACGTGTAAAAGAATTTTTTGTTTTTGAGAGTTTTCTTTCGACAACAAAAAGCGCGTCTGATGAGATGTGCTTGAGTGACTGCTTTTTATTATGCGCCAATACTTCTTTTTCGTGCGCTAGTTTTTTGAGATTAACGACGTGAGCAGATGGTGTATGAGGTTTATTTGAAAGATTTTTTTCAATACTAAAAACAGAGTTGCCTACTTGTTTTTTGTTTTGAGTAGATCTTTTTGGCATGAATGTAGTGAGTGTAGAGTTTGTTGCGCCGTTGTATCCCAATTAAATTCAGAAACGCGGGCAGTTCCACGAGCTACGAGATTTGCTTGTAGAGTTTTGTCGCTCGTGATTGTTTCAAACGCTTCAACAAGTGAGTCTGCGCTGTGCGGGTCAAAATAATATGCAGCGTCAGTATAGATTTCTTGTAGACATGTTGAGTTTGAGGCAAGTACTGGAATTTTGCATTGCATTGCTTCCAATCCATTTAAACCAAATCCTTCATCAAAACTAGGTACGACATAAGCAAGCGCTCCACAATAGAGACTTACGAGTGTTTGCGGTGAAACAAAACCGGGAAGTATGATGTCGCTTAAAACTTTAGAATCAAGTGACGCAAGTGTTTGCGTGAGCGCAGTGTAGCGATCATCGCGTGGTCCGCCAAGGACGAGCGCGACGTCGTGTTTTGCTTTGATTTTTGCAAAAGCTTTTACGAGCGTTTCGAGGTTTTTGTGAGGCCGATGTACCCCTGTGTAAAGAAGGTATGGTTTCGTGATTGTAAGGTTGCGTAGTACGCTGTTAATTATATCAAAATTTGGCTGGGATTCGAAAAGTTTGTCCACACCTAAGTGAGTTACAATCACCTTGTGTCCATTGAGATTTTTGTATGCATCAACGAGGGCTTGCTTGGTGTGATGCGAAACAGTCAAAAGCGCCTTACTTTTGAGGACTGCATGATCAAAAACAGCGTTAAAAATCAGTTCTTTGAGTGGGTTGGTTTTACCTATTCGCCATTTTTTTTGAATAAGGTCGTGAATAGTAACTATGAACGTTTTGCGATAGAGAAGTGGGACGTTAAATTGTGGAACCCAAAGTACGTCAAGGGTATGACGATAGTAGATGAATGGCAAAATGAGCTGCTCTTGCCATGTATACCAGTGAATGGTGGTTGTTACGATCGTTAGATGGGGGTGAGAGATATGAGTAAGTAGCTCCTGATTTTTTGGAGATACAAAAATAACATACTCGTTTTCGCGATCGGTTGTGAGTATGCGTGTGAGAATGTTATATATATAACTACCGACGCCCGTTGCTTGAGCCGTGCCCATCATGCGCGCGTCTATACCGATTTTCATAGGTGTGATCTCAAAACATCAAGTGTTTCTTGTGCAGATTTTTGCCAAGAAAAACGTGATGCATTATTCTTTCCTGCTTGTTGTAGTGTAGCGTACCAAGCGCTATCTTCCAAGAGACGAGCAAGCGCATGATTAATTTGAGATTGTTGATATGGATGCACGAGCACGGCGCTGCCATTCGTAATTTCTCCAAGCGATGAGGTTGCGCTTGTGATTACTGGCACGCCTTGTGATTGAGCTTCAAGCACCGGAAGACCAAATCCTTCGTAAAAACTTGGCCACAAAAAAACCTTCGCTTGCGCGTACAGCCCCGCTTTATCTTCTTTTGGAATGTAGCCAAGATACTGCACAGGAGTCGTTGATTGTTTCATTGCTTTGAGAATTGAGCGGTACTTCCAGCCAAGTTTACCAGCGATCACAAGCGGCATGTTTACAAATTGAGCGGCGCGAATAACGCTCTCGATATTTTTACGAGGTTCAAGTGTTCCAACAAATAAAATAAATTCATTAGGGAGATTGTATTTTGTTTTTACGCGAGAAATTTCTGTTGGAGATGCGGGTGTTGTGAGCGTTGTGTCGACTCCTTCGTGTACAACAGAAATTTTTACTGGATCGATTCCAAGGATTTCAACGCAATCTTGTTTTGTTGCGTTTGAAACCGCGATAAGGTGATCAGCACTTTTGAGTAGTTGTTGCGCTTTGCACAGAGTAGTCCAAATTCTTGATTTATATGAAAAAAATTCGGGAAATCGGAGATACGATACATCGTGTACTGTGACAACTAATTTTTTGTTGCGTAGCGGTGACCAAAAATTGATATCGGGCATCCACACGACGTCACAACCGATAAATGCTGCGTCAAAAAGTTGTGAGGTTGTGGTGGTGAGACGTGCGTTAAGAATTTTGTTGGGAGTGGTGCCAATAGTGAGTGGTATTTTGTTCACTAAATCAGCAGGAAGTTGAGCATGTTTGCGCTGGTTATACCATCCTTGTAGCGTTACGTCGTGGAGTGATTGCAACATGCGGACCATATTTAAAACGTACTCAGGAATACCAGAGTAATGAGTCGTTAAAAGGGATCGTAAATCAATTCCAATTTTTTTCATGCAATTGTGTAAGCGTTTGAAGTGTTGTTTGCCACGTTTCAAAAAATTTTTCGGTAGAGTAGCGTTGTGCCGCATCTTTAAGGGCCTGTGGTTGATAGCGCTTGTCATCAAACGACAAGATAACGTCAACGAGCGACTCCCAATTTTGATATTTCATGAATTCTCCTGTTACACCGGGCGTGACGATTTCGCGCGCGCCACCTTTGCCATAGGCAATAACTGGCGTTCCGGCTGCGAGCGCTTCAACGGCAGTAATGCCAAAGTCTTCGACTTGCGGATTGATGAAGGCGCGCGCTTTTGAAACAACTTCTCGTTTTTGCTCTTCGTTCAGATGACCCAAAAATTCGATTGTTGGTCCCGCCAATTTTTTTAATTCTTGTTCTTGCTCGCCTGTGCCAATGATTTTGAGTGGGAGTTTGAGGCGATTAAACGCTTGGATTGCTAAATCAAATTTTTTGTAGGGGCGAAGTCGTCCTACCATAACAAAATAGTTTTCTTTTTTTGATGCGTTGGTGTAGTTGTGCACGTCAACTGGCGGATACACTACATGCGCGTCTTGATGATAATAATTTTTGATGCGATCGGCGACGCACTGCGAGTTGGCGATGTAGTGATCCACTCGTTGTGACGCGAGTTGATCCCATGATCGTAGTTTTGAAAGGTAGTGCGTGAGCATTGCCTTGATGAACGTTGGTACGCGCAAGCTTTTAACGTACTCAGCTGAATCAGTCCAGAGATAACGTGTTGGTGTGTGGCAATAACAAATATGCAACGTTTCTGGTCCCGTGATTACGCCTTTGATGAGCGCTGAAGACGAAGAGATGACGAGGTCATAGCCGGTGAGATCAAGAGCTTCGACTGCGCTTGGCATAAAAGGGAGATACCATTTAAACAATGTTTTGGCGAAGGGGAGTTTTTGAATAAAGCTTGGCACAACTTTTTTGTCTTCAAAACCACCAAGACGTTCTTTGTCATACAAAAGCGTGTAGATTGGCGCCTGCGGAAACAGGTGTGTAAGCGCTAATAATACGCGTTCCGCGCCACCAGCTTGGTTTAATTGGTCGTGGACGAGAGCCACTTTGAGGTCGGTTTTCATGACTCTATGTTACTAGGAAATGAACAATAAATCAATGAATCATGTAATCAAAAATACACGACTTCATTCGTGTATTTTTGATTTATGATTTATTCAGTCTTTCTACTTTTGAGTACAGCAAAAGGAGTTTTGAGGAGGATTTGAATATCAAGCCACAGTGACCAGTTTTCGATGTAGTAGATATCAAGGCGGGCTTCGTCTTCAAAGGAAAGATCACTTCTGCCGGAGACTTGCGCCATACCTGTTACACCTGGCTTGATAGTAAGAAGTCGCTTGTGGTGCATTTGATAGAGCGCTACTTCTCGTGGTTGGTGAGGGCGTGGGCCAACGAGACTCATGTCGCCAAAGAGCACATTAAAGAGTTGTGGTAACTCATCGATACTCCAGCGACGAATGAATTTTCCTACCGGAGTAATGCGTGGGTCGTTGGTAATTTTGTAGAGTGGTCCGCTTCTTGTATTCTGTGTTTTCTTTAATTCCTCTTCGACTTTGAGCGCGGCTTGTGTGTTTGCAAATTGTTTACCTACTGAAAATTGTGAATACATCGATCGAAATTTGAAGGTATCAAAGAACTCACCTTTTTGACCAACGCGCTCGTTTTTGTAGATAACAGGACCAATTGAGGTGAGTCGCACCGCAAGAGCCGCGATGATGAGGAGAGGTGAGGTGAGAATGATGAGCGCGAGTGACGCAATTACATCAAAAATTCTTTTTACAATTCGGCCCCAGCCTTCAAGATTTGTCTTTTTGATTTCAATAAGCGGTAAGCCTGCAATTGCTTCGATGCTTGTATTTGACGCCGCGGCATTAAAGAGGTCGGCTGCATAACGAAAACCAAGATGAAGCTCTTCCGTGATTTCAAGTATTCCAAGCATTTGTTCGCGTGAAATGTGAGCGTCGCCAACTACCACCTCATCAATATCGTATTTTTTCTTTAATTTAATGATGATGTCGCGTGTTTCATCTGAAAGTTGAGGAATGTGTTTTACGATCACGAAACCATGTTTTGGATGAGTGTTGATAGCTGACAACAATGCCATTGTAGGGGCATCTTGTCCAATCAAGATGATGTTTGTAGCGCCGATTCCACGAAGCAAAAACGCGCGTTGAATCGCAAGAACGATGATTCTACCAACAAATACATAGGCAATCGCAAGCGCCCATGCCATGAGAATAATGAATCGAGAAGAAAAGAGTTCGCGTTGCAAAAAGATGGCAAAAACAATAACGAGTAGTCCAATACTACATCCCATAAAAATTTTACCAAGTTCCTTGCTTAATGTGCGTGTGCTTTTGGTCGTGTAGAGTCCATTAAAAACAAAAAGTATTTGCCAAATAATTGCGGCAATAATGACGTATGATATGTAGTCTGCAAAAGAGAGTGCGTAAATTACAGGACGGATTTCTGTGACGAATGAATCAATACGAAACCGATACGCGGCAATTCCAGCAAGAAGAAGCATGAGAAAATCGACTGGAACGAGGAGCGCTGTAAACAAGAGTTGAGTCTTTTTCATATGCGTAAGTATACCACATCAAAAAATTATGGAATATATGAATTACAAATTCTAAACTCTAAAAGTCTAAATTCTAAACAAAAGACTTAACACTAAATTCTAACTCTAATGTAGGGTTAGAGTTTAGATTTTAGAGTTGATTTAGATTTTAGAGCCTAGAATTTAGATTTTTTCTACGTTATTATCTTACATCTTCCATAAGTTATAAGCCGGATTCTGTGATCTCTTTTTGAAGAGACGCTCATCATCTATCTAGGCTTGTAATTACTTACAAGCTCAAGCGAGGTACTGTTACTCACTTGCGTGAGTTTCCTCTTGCACCCGGTAGAGTTTGCCGCGTCCTCATATTGCTATGAGTTGAGAAGAGAAGCATTTGCTTCAAGCATAGTCCGTTAAGGAGTCTGCTTACATAGTGATGTTAACACAAACACACCTCTTCACTTTTCACCTTTACCCCTCGACTCGTAGGCTTGCGCCGTACTCGCTCGGGGTTGTATTGTCTCTGTGGCACTGGTCCTCACCAAACATTGCTGTGGGGTGGGTGGACGTTATCCATTACCGCTTTTGGGTTATGCGCACATGCGCACAACTTTTGGAGTCCGGACTTTCCTTACCATTCCTGTAAACAGGTTTGGCACGACGAGCAACTTATGAAAGATGTAAAATAACAAGTGGGTCTACTTTACCATAAAAATCGATGTTCGTCAATGTGTACAGTACCTAGGACTTATGATACATTCTGCCTAGTACATTGCACCTTTTTAGGAGTGAAACATGCGGCACAAAAAAGCATTAATTGTATCGATATCAACGCCAACTTTACTCAATTCTGGCGTCATTGACGCAACATTTCTTTCAACTTTATTTAAAGAATTCGAGTGGTACATTCAACTCTCAAGTGCAACACTTTTATTAAAAACCTCTAAAGGAGTTTTCCAGCCAAGTCTTTTACGCGGTCTGGTATTGAGCGCATATTCAACAGCTGAAATCTCTTCTTTTGTGACATC
>JADLGS010000087.1 GCA_020849205.1 Candidatus Falkowiibacteriota bacterium
AAATCGGCTCCACCTGCAACACCATTCCAGCGCCACCGCCATACGGAGTATCATCTACTGATCCATATTTATTTGATGAGTAATCATGAAGATTGTGCTCCTTAATGCTAATCATTTTTTTGTCCAACGCCTTCTTCATCATTCCACCTCTAAAATAAGAGTCAATAACTCCCGGCAATGCGGTGATAATGTGAAATTTTTTAATTTTTTTACCAGACATATTTCCAGATATATTTATAGTGATAATATCGCAAGCACTCCAATTAAAAGCCAGATGAGGTTAAGCACCATAGGCTGAAAAGTTTTCTTTTTATAACTAATTAATGCAATACCTATAGATCCTGTAATATTAATTAGCTGATAGATAAGCGAATTACTTTCAACAATGCCAAAACTATTAAGCAGATAACCGCAAATCAGTGCAACTGCACCATACCAACCAATAATTTCATATATCATACACGTATTTATTTACTATTGATTCAAAAAATATACCCCTCTTCGCGCTTCACCTACTCCAAACTCGCGTCTATCACGCTCATCCATTTCTTCTTGTGTCATAACAACTCGTTCGTTTGGTAGTTGCGATTGAAAATACGCTGGCAACTCTTCGCTTTTAATGATATTGAATTCGGGTTTTCGTTTTTTTAATTCTTCGGCAAGCGGATAATATTTAACATCAAGTACAATCGCGCCAATATCTGGCTTCCAACCATTTACTTGAACATACGCCAACTCTGATTGATGTTTTTTGTAGTATTCTTTATCCATTAATGGCCTATCAACTTTTGATAAAATCATTATAGGAGCAACAAACGCATCGACATGTCCAGAATTCATAAGCCTTCCACTGTCACCTTTGATCACATGATCGTTCAGAATCGCCATCAAAGCAGCAATTCGCGCCACTTCATTACCTCTCGTAATCCCATGACCAAAAAATCTTTCTAACACTTCGGGTCTGATCTGAGACATGAAGTGCATCATGCCATTTTGCCATGGACCCTCCATCCCACCTTCAAGATTATGAACCTTATAATTTTTCATAGCAAGGATCCGATCTTTGAGCAATTCTAAAATCTGCACAGCCTTTGCTTCATAAAAATTTCTCTTCCCTTCGGGTTTAGCGCCTACCAATAATTCATTGTCATTATCCATATAACAATATGATAACAATTATGTGCGTGAAAATAAACAACCCCAGACAAAATGCTTGAGGTTGTTTATATTTTTTTATAATTCGATATCGCCTTCGAGCACTGAGGTATCAACAGCGCCAGATGCGTCTGACGATGGACGGCGGCGTGAGCCTTCCGGTTCATTTACCTTGATAGTAGTTCGAGAATTACTCTTAGCTCCGATGATACGGATAACTGTGCGAAGAGCGGTAATAGTTTGACCCTTCTTACCAATCACGTATCCAAGATCGGCTGGATTTACCGAGAGGGTGAGTAATACACCGCGCTCATCAACCGTACGATCAACGCTCACATCATTTGGGTTTGCAACAAGTTGCTTCACCACGTATTCAAGAAATTCTTTGTCTTGCATATTTCCTTAAAATTACTTAGTAGTACATTATGTACGTGCAAAAAGTGTAGCAACTTTTGCGCTCTTAGTCAATTATGATATACTGAATTCAGATCTAATTATTATTTATTTTTGTATGCCAGAATTCGATCAAGAGTTCGCAACGGTGCTTGTGAAAGCTATCGTATCTAAACCAGAAGCTGTCGTTATCGACAGAATCGTGGATGACCGTGGAGTTTTACTCACCGTACACGTTGACCAATCAGACCTAGGGTACGTGATTGGAAAGCAAGGAGCAACTGCTCAATCACTTCGCACAATTCTCAAAGCGATTGGCGCAAAATCAAACGCACGCATCAATCTCAAAATCGATCAACCTGATCGACAACAAGCGTAAACTAGGAGTCAGTGAGCAGAAGTCAGGAGTCAGAATTAGAATAAAAAAGAAGTAAGTTTAATTTTTACTTCTTTTTTATTTGTAAGCATCTTTACGATGTAAAATTTTTAATATAATAACAACGATTCTATCTTGTAGTATTTCAAAAATTATACGATAGGGCCAAACGCGATACGAATACTGACCTTCAAAATGAGCGCTTAACTTCTTCCCATACTTATACGGATCAGTTGAAATTAATTCAAGCGCTGCGCCAATCTTCAATGCAATTTTCTCTGGTAGCCTTTGTAATTCTTTATTTGCGCTTGGGTGTATTTCGATTTGATAAACGTTTTTCATACCTTTGCGCAATTTTATTAAGCCCTTTTTGACGCAGCGCGCTTGCTAACGGCACAAAATCAACTTTTTCATAATCTTTTGAGCGCTCGTAAAGTTCTTGCGCAAGTCTTGGAAAATTACGCATCAAATCCTGCGTTTCTTGCCACCCCTCATATTCGGCAAGTGACATAATAACAAGAGTCGGTCTACCACGTTCTGTGAGGACGTATTTTTTGCCACTTTTTGAAATACTTTCCGCGATCTCATAGAGACGCGCTCTGCCCTCCGTAATTGGCATAGTAGTTTTTGAATTCATAGTATTGTTTATTTATTACCTACTTATCATAACGTACGTTTAGACGTACGTCAAGTATATAAGAAAAACCAGCCGCATGCACGACTGGTGTAAATAAACTACTTCTTTTTTCTTAGACCTACTTATCTGGATGCTTTCGATAATTCGGGCATCCATAACCCTGCACACGACTAAACCCTCGCGATTGCCATTCATAACCACAAACAGAGCAATTCCACCACAGTTTTTTCCTTGTACCCGCAACAATTTGTGAAGCTGGTAAAGAATTTTTTTCAGAATATTCTCTTGCGAGATGTGGATGAGTATCAGCTAAACTTTTACCCGGCTTTGGAATATTTCTCTTAACTGGATTAGTCCATCCTGGATGTTTACGATAATTTGGACACCCTGTTCCTTTCATCCTATCACGTCCACTCGCTCTCCATACATGCCCACAAACAGAGCAATTCCACCACAGTTTTTTTAGAGTGGAAGGACCGACTTGTAATGCAGTTAATGTATTTTTGTCCGAATACTCGCGTGCAAGTTCTGGATGAGTAACCGCAAGACATTTATCATGGTGCTTATAATGATTCGGACATCCAGACCCCCTAACTCTATTAGCACCAGTCGCCTTCCATTCATAACCACAGACAGAACAATTCCACAATAACTTCTTTCCAGTACCCGCAACAATCTGCGAAGCTGGTAAAGAATTTTTTTCTGAATATTCCTTTGCAAGTTCTGGGTGAGTAACTGCGAGACTTTTCCCAACAATTTTATCCAGTTTTTGTTTAATTTGTTCTGGGTGTTTGGAAAAATTTGGACATCCTGTGCCATTTTCTTTTGATCTATGAAATCCAGAAGCCTTCCACTTACGTCCACAAATCGAACAAACCCACCAAATCTTTTTCCTTGTTCCAGCTTTGACTTGCGTTGCTGGTAATGGGTTTTTATCGGAATACTCTTTTGCAAGATGCGGATGAGTATCAGCAAGGCTCTTACCAGGTTTTGGAATACTTCTACCATGTCGCTTAATTAGCTTCATTGAATTATCCTTTTGGAAAATATTTTGATAACGAACAAATCAAATGAATGTATGCTATTTTTGTGGTTTTGTCAATGATAAATAAAAAGAAGTAATTACTTACTTCTTTCTTTATGCTTCATTTAAGCTTGTGCTGGAGCTTCAGGTGCAACTTCTGGTGTTGTCACGTCGGTCGCGACCGACGTGATTGCTTCAGGCGCAGGCGCCGCTGCTGCAGCTTCTGCCGCAGCTTTGGCGTCAGCTTCAGCTTTTTCTTTTGCTGCTTTTTCTGCAGCTGCTTTTGCTTCAGCTTCTTCTTGTGCTTTCTTTTTTGCAGCCTCTGCTTTTGCAAGCTCGTCTGCCATCGCCTTACGACGCTTTTTTGTAAGATTCGTTACAGCTCTCTTCTTACCTTTGATGATTCCAAGTGTAATTAGGAGATTGTTTACTGAATCAGTAAGCTGCGCACCATTCTTGATGTAATGATTGATACGATCAGCATTAAACTCAGCTTTTTTTGTAAGTGGATTGTAGTTACCAAGTAACTCGTGATACTGCCCCCATGGATCGCGACCCTTCTCAGTAACAATCAACTTGAAATGAGGTTGAGTGCGTTTTCCGGCGCGAGATAATTTCAAAACTAACATTGTAGATTATATAAATTTGTTACCGTAGTTGAGCACGACGGTAGGGATATAGTAGGCGAATTTAAGGTTTATGTCAATAGAGCTACTCTCCCTCACCGTAGTATTCTAAATAAAAATGCGACATAGATGTATACTTTAGGTATCTAACTACTTAAATATATTCTATGTCGCATTTCACAGACAGAATAACCCCAATTCATATATGTTGGCAACTATATAAC
>JADLGS010000088.1 GCA_020849205.1 Candidatus Falkowiibacteriota bacterium
GATCGGATCGTATAATGTGTTGTTTATCAATCTTTTGGGAGAGTTGTTTATGAAAGATGAAGTGAGTAATCCTTTTGTAGAAATCAAAAAGATTCTCAAAGTGTATGAGGACAAGAACATTCATGCAACTTTCGTCGACTTTCACGCAGAAACCACTTCTGAAAAAATGGCGTTTGGGTATAGCGTTGATGGTAAAGTCTCTTGCGTCTTTGGTACGCACACGCACATTCCAACTGCTGATGAAAGAATCTTACCCCATGGAACGGGATATGTGACGGATGTCGGATTTTGCGGGCCACTTGATTCTGTGATTGGAGTGCAGATTGATCCCGCGATTCACAATTTCACACATCACACCAAAGCTCGAGCGGGGATTGTAGAAAGTGGAGCCAAATTTCTTAACGCCCTGCATGTACGAATTGATACTCAAACAGGAACATGCACGCACATACAACGAATTTCTAAAATGTATAATTAATTTATTTTTTTATGAATAAAGCACAGCTCATTTCAATGATTGCCAACAAGACGGGTGTAGCAAAACCCGCAGTTGAGCAAACGATCAACGCAGTGTTTGATGAAATCATCGACACGCTCAAGAAAAAAGAAGAGGTTACGATCGCTGGATTTGGAACTTTTTCTGCAAAAGAACGTCACGCTCGAATGGGAGTTAATCCTTTGAAGCCAACAGAAAAAATTCAAATGCCTGCAACAGTGGTGCCAAAGTTTAAAGCAGGTAAGACGCTCAAAGACGCGCTCAAGGCTATTGTTCACGCGCCAAATACGCAAAATCAAAACAGAACAGAAACGGTGTAACATAATAAACGTCATCCAAGTACTGGGTGACGTTTTGTATTAAAAAAGCCCCCCGAGGTACTCTCGAGGGGGCTGGAATTCACGATGCCCTAGTAGGAGTTAGGCAGCGCGAACATTGCGTGCGAGGACGCGTGTTGGGAAAAATCGCTTGAACGCGATCCGAGGAAGCAGTGCCCGCGTCGGCTTGAATTTCGCGCGATTCGACATCTGACGCATACGTACTTTCAACGCTTGCCCGCGAAGCCGTTGATCCATCGGGACGTTGTTTTTGTTTTCCTCTCTCAGAATGTGTTGCATGATCACTTCATCGCGAATACGAGTCGCTTCTGTATTACGCTGAATCATTTCGTTAAGCTTTTCGCGACACGCGAGACAGACTGTATCGCCGCCATAACTCAACTCAAGTCCAAGCGCTTCAAGTTGTCTGTGTCCAATTGAAGTAAGAATCTCCCAATATGGCGCCTTAACTTCAGCGGACAATTTTGCCTGCTGGCCATTTTCTTCATAGTTAATGGCAATCAGCTTTGAGTACTGAGTGGCAACTGGGTGCGGCGTGTCGGGTTGCGAAAACATAGCTGGGTGAAGCGCGCAAACGATTTCATCATCGTAAATGTCAAAGCGTCGACGAAAATCAAAATCTGAGTCGAGGTCGTGCATTGCATCTTCAATGAACTCAAGCGCTTTTTCGTAGCGACTAATGATCTTGTTAAGAATTTCATCAGCTTCTTCGCGAGTGCGTTGGTGCTTTTTTGCATTTTGCGCTCGTGTTTGCGCCATCACTTTTTCCGCTTCATCGTGCGAATCAGAAGCTGCGTCCTCTTGATTACTTGAATCAGCTTGAATGGCTGCGTTTTTTGCAGCTTCATTTTCAGCGTCATCTGTGAATTGTGCAGAGGCGCTTGGGGTAGATGTTTTGGTTTTGCCACTCGAAAACAAATCCTCGTCATTTTCCAAGGCAGATGGCTTTGTGCCGGACGTACCTTTTTTGGCGCGAGTCTTTTTTTGATTTGGACCGATCGTTGGTTTGATTGGTTGTGATTTTCCCATATATTCCTCCATTACGGGGGTTGATGTTAAAGGGCAATGCCGCGTGTATTTCCTACGTACACATGACAGCTGAATGTATCATAGGAGAGGAGGAATGTCAAGATTTGCCTAATTCTTAATCCTCTGGTACAGTATAGCTATTAAACAATACACAAGAGACAGTTGATATTCATGAAGTTTAATGCCCCTATTTACAAAAAGTTTGTCGCTTATTGTCACATGATTATTCGCAAATCTAGCGCATTTCTTCTCGTATTTTAATCACGATTCTATCGTGAATTTTGGCATGCAACTTTATGAAGCACAACATCTCTTATTAACAGAGATATTTTATGAATTCAATTTTTACCGCATTCATCTCTGCGATTGTTAGTTTAGCTCTTGGTGGCGTGATTGGATATTTAGTACGCAAAAACTTTGTATCAAAGTCACTGGGGCAAGCAGAACAAAAAGCAGAAAAGATACTTGCGCAAGCAAAGGATAGCGAATCAACAATTTTACTTGAAGCAAAAGAAAAGGCTATCAAGATTATTGATGACGCTAAGAACGAAGAAAAGGAACGTCGAGAAGAACTCAAAGTTGCGCAAACAAGGCTAGAGCAACGTGAATCAAAATTTGATCAAAAAATTTTGGAGCTTGAGGAAAAGCAAAATACATTAACACTCAAAACAAAAGAGCTTGATGAGGCCAAGGAGCGACTTTCAAAGACTCAAGAAGAACAGCTACAAAAATTAGAAACAATCGCTGGGTTTACTCGCGACAAAGCAGAAGAAGTGTTGCTTCGTCATGCAGAAAAGATTTACAAAGAATCTTTGCTTTCGCGCATGAAAAAGTTGGAAGAGGAAAACGCGCTTGAGCTTGAGAAGCGCGCCAAGGATAAGCTCGCGCAGGTGATTGCTCGCATTGTGGTGTCGCACGCTTCAGAGACAACAACCACAGCAGTAGATATTCCAAGCGAAGACATGAAAGGAAGAATCATTGGAAAAGAGGGAAGAAATATTCGCGCAATCGAACTACTTACGGGTTGTGAACTTATTATCGACGATACGCCAAATGTTATTACTGTTTCAAGTTTTTCTCCTATCCGAAGACACGTCGCAAAGCGTTCGCTTGAAGCGTTGATTGCGGATGGACGCATTCAACCATCTCGCATCGAAGATGCAATCGAAAGCGCCAAGAAAAATATTGCGCTTGAAATCAAGAAGGCTGGTGAAGATGCTTTGTATGAAGCAGGTATTGCGAGTGGAATTGATCCAAAGCTTGTGCAACTCCTTGGTCGCATGAAGTTTAGAACAAGTTATGGTCAAAACGTATTGCAACACTCAATCGAAGTTTCGTTGATTGCTGGCGCGCTTGCCGAAGAACTCAAAGCAGATGCGCAAGTCTGTAAAATTGGAGGACTCTTTCATGACATCGGAAAAGCAGTTGATCATGAAATCAAAGGTGGTCATCCAGAAATTGGCTATGACATCATGAAAAAATTTGGATTGTCAGAAAATATCGCCTATCATTCTATTGCTCATCATGAAGATAATCCTGCGACGCTTGAAGGACATATTTGTAAGATCGCGGATGCAATTTCTGGTGGTCGTCCGGGCGCTCGTAAAGATACACTACAAAATTATATTCAACGTTTACAAGAACTTGAATCAGTTGCGGGAAGTTTTGAGGGAATTGATAAAGTATTTGCTATCCGCGCGGGACGCGAAGTTCGCGTTTTCGTGAATCCGTCACAACTTGATGATATTGGAGCAGCAAAACTTGCTCGAGACATTGCCTCAAAAATTGAAGCAGAGCTTAACTATCCAGGAGAAATCAAAGTTACGCTTATTCGCGAAAATAGAATTACTGAGTTCGCTCGATAATTCAAAAAAAATGTACGTCATCCTGAGCGTAGCTGAAGGATCTGCTCAATCGTAGATTCTTCGATGCACTGCGTTTACTCAGAATGACGTATTTTTTATATTTCTAGATTTTTGAGCTATGTACTTATACTGGACAAGATGCAAAATATAGCGTATTATAAGCGCATTATGAATGTAACAGAACTAGCAAGAAAATTAGGAGTACGATCATCAGAAGAACTTTTGGAGTTACTTCCTGATTTTGGTTTTGACGTCGGTAAACGCGCCATCAAAGTTGATGACAAAATTGCTTCAGCAATTATTAAAGCGTGGCCACGCATTCAAAAAGAATTGGATTTTCGTAAACGTGAACAAGAAAAGAAACGTTTAGAACAAGAAAAGCTCTTGCGTCAGCAAATGCAGACCGTCGTAACGGTGCCATCGGTAGTGACGGTAAAAGATTTCGCTACGCTCATCAACATTCCAGTAGCAAATGTGATCAAGTCATTGATGAAAAACGGAATTATGGCAACGCTTAATGAGCGTATTGATTTTGATACTGCTACTATTATTGCAGATGAATTTGGCGTAACCATTCACGCTTCAAGTGAAGAGGTGCAAGAAGAAGTTGCGACTGGCGATCGTCTTAAAGCGCATATCGAAGGTGATAGTAAGGTTATGAAGCGTCCACCTATCATTGTTATCATGGGACACGTTGACCACGGTAAAACTCGATTACTCGACTCGATTCGTAGCGCTAATGTTATGGAAGGTGAAGCGGGTGGTATCACGCAACACATTGGTGCGTATCAAGTTGTTCGTAATGGCAAGACTATTACGTTTATCGATACTCCGGGTCACGAAGCGTTTACCGCTATGCGTTCGCGTGGAGCAAAAGTTGCCGACATCGCGATTCTTGTAGTTGCGGCCGATGATTCAATTCAACCACAAACCAAAGAAGCGATCAAAATTATTAAAGCGGCGGGATTGCCGATGATTGTTGCAATCAACAAAATTGATAAACCAGAAGCGAATATTGAAAAAGTAAAAACTGATCTTGCTACAGAAAATTTAATTCCAGAAGAGTGGGGTGGAAATACCATGATACAACCAATTTCCGCGAAATCTGGACTCAATATCGACAAGTTGCTCGATAGCATTTTGCTTATTGATGAAATGGAATCCGCAAAAATTATTGCAAACCCAGACAAAGCAGCGGCAGGAACTATTATTGAATCGCACGTTGATAAGGGCGAGGGTCCTGTGGCAACTGTTTTGGTGCAATCAGGAACTCTTAAAGTTGGCGATCAACTCATGATTAATGATGTGTTTTATGGAAAGGTGCGCGCGCTCAAAGATTTTACCGGTAAAGATGTTAAAGAAGCAGCGCCTTCTGTTCCAGTAAAAATTCTTGGACTCAAGACTGCTCCAAAAGTTGGAGATCTCGTAGAGGTACAAGAAGGTAAAATTTCTCGTGATTCAAAAAAGACAACGACAGCGGATTTGATTCACAAAGAAAAATCTGTGGTTTCAAATGTTACAAAACAAACTAATGATGAAGAAGGGGAGTCAAAGATTCCTACGCTCAAAGCGATTATCAAAGCCGATATGCTTGGATCACTGGAAGTGTTGGTTGAGTCGCTTGAAAAACTTTCAACAGACAAAGTAAAAGTAAAAATTTTGCAAAAAGGTTTGGGCAACATTACGGATAACGACGTAACTCGCGCGGCAGACGAACAAGCAATGTTACTTGCGTTTCACGTGAAGCCTTTGGCATCAGCGCAACACCTTGCAAATGAAAGAGATGTTGTAATCAGCTCGCACACAGTCATCTACCATCTTATTGATGAAGTGAAGGCAAAGATCGCGACCATTGTTAAACCAGAACTCGAAAAGCGCGTTATTGGAAAAGTGCAGGTGCTTGCGATTTTCAAAGCTGATAAAAAGACGATGGTGTTTGGCGGAAAGGTGCTTGAAGGAAAAATTACAATCAAAACTAAGTGTGACATTATTCGTAATGGCACGCTCTACGAAACCGGAACCATTACTGGACTTCAGTCAGGTAAAATGGCGGTCCAAGAAGTTGCTAACGGAAACGATTGTGGTATCGCGTATAGTGGATCAAGCGATGTGGCAGTTGGCGATATCCTCGAAGTCTTTGAAGAAAAAATCATTAAATAAAAAATACCCCCTCAATCGTTTGATGAGGGGTGTTTTTATTGACAAAATCAATGATTCATGATACATTAAGCTGATTTCGTACATATTAACAATTTACCCAATATTAGCGCACAGGAGGCGCCAGATATGGTCATTAACGAAGTCAATGCTCGTGGGATGAATCCGCGGGCGCCGTTGCAAGTTTTCCTTGGGATTTTGAATTTCGTGGTCAACTACGTGGTGTTGCATGCATCACGCGCTTGGAAATTCCTTTCCGAGAATTTATATACATTTGTATGCGAGTACTGGGAATGGAAATTTCGCAAACAAAAAGAATTCTTTGAGAAATACCCTCAGTATCTTGAGGGCGAGAAGAACAAATCGTTTGCGGAAAAAATCGCAGGATTTATCCTGTGGATTTTTACTCCGATTACGTTTATTCTGAGAATCTTGTGGACGATAATATCTAAAACCTGGAACGCCATTTTTGGCGGAGGAGGACATGGACATGGGCACTAATCATGCAGGCCATGGTCATGGGCACGGTCATGACAAGAAAGAAAAGAAGTTGCTGACAAAGGCGGATGCGCGAAAAGATCCGCACTTTCCCAAAGCTCCCAAGATGAAGTGGAGTTTGGAGGGCGACTACTCGTATGTCGCGGGGTCAAAGTTTGGACGTTTCCTGATGCTTCACAGTATCTGGATAGTGTATGGACTGTTTGGTCGTTTTCATGCGCAGGAAGCCTACAACGCATCCGCGCAGTTTAAGAACCGAGTCGTGCATAATGCGTCGCAAACGATTCGCGCGTGGGAAAATGATGTGGCGGAACTTGGCGCGAAGGTGCGTGAATACAAAACGCGCACCGTCGATGTCGTGATTCCATCTGCATCTGCCAACGCAGAAACGCGTGTTAACCCTGAGGTTGTCGAAGTGTCGTATGGTGGTGTTGCCTATATTCGCCTGCCCGACATGGCATCAGATGTCTACGAGGACGCTGCCTACGCCTGCAACTGGATTGGCTATTCTCCAGCCACCAATAAGTTTTGCACCGTTACTTTGTATACGGTATGCGAAACCGAGACGGGTGAAGGTTGTGCGAACACCACCATCTGCAACATGGATGATGGTAATGGTGGGTCGTGTGGTCCCATGCAGATCAACGGGATGCACCGTGAAAACTTTGACGAACAAAAGTTTAGCATGAGTTTTGATGAGTGCAGGCTTAATCGCAGATGCGCTATGATGTGGGCGATTAAGTATCTTGTTGACAATAGATGGGGTCGCGGAACAACGCACGAAGAAGTGCGCGCAAATAATGCCCAAGTTTTCCTTGGGTACAAAGGCGTACGTACTTTTGACACCTGCGTTGCTCGCATTGACTCCCTCAATGCTGTCGTGCGAAACAACCGCACTCCTGAGATTGAAGAGGGGATCGCTACTGGTCGGTTTTTCACGGATCAGTATGACACACAGCAAGTGTGTCAAAAGTTTGCGTAAGTTGCTGCCCCCTGAGCATAGTCGAAGGGGGCTTTTTTCGTCCCTAAGCTTTACTTTTTATCCCTAAGCTTCACTTTTTATCCCTAAGCTTCACTTGGGGGATAAAAAAACGTCCCACGCGGGGACGTTTTTTTTGTTGAAGCTAATTTTTTATGCTAGGAATTCAGCAAGAATTTCAAGAACTGATTGTTTGTTTCGTGAACCGACGAACTCTTTTACAACCTCGCCATTTTTGAAGATTTTGAACGCTGGAATCGACATGATGTTGTATTTTTGAGCGATTTCGCCTGCGGTGTCAACATTGAGTTTTGCGATTTTTAGCTTTGATCCATCTACTTCATGAGAGATCTCTTCAAGGATTGGAGACATGACACGACAAGGCCCACACCATTCAGCCAAAAAATCTACAAGTACTGGTACATTTGATTGTAAAACTTCTTTCTCAAAATGATCGTGCGTTAATTCAACTGCCATATATATCGATTATGAATAAGTAGGGTTATTATATCTTTGTACCTTGCGCTCGTCAATGTGGCTTTGAGATTGACAAAATGTAAGAATTTATATACATTCCTACAATCTCATGGAGGAGATTACATGAACTTTAACATTCACATTAGTTATCAAGATCAAGATGTTTTGGTGCGTCCATTGTTTGAAAAAAGCGATCATCTGTTTATCGATGCTCATGGCGCTATCTATCAGAAAACATGGAAGCGTGATAAGCGCGCGTCAAAAAACGCAAAAGAACGTAAGCAGTTGAAGTTTGATTTTAATGATATTACGTACAGTAAGTACAGCGACGGCATTCTTTCGCTGCGACGAGCGTTGATGGCGGCAATTACAACAAGCGAAGTAACCATCATCACTCACAAAGAATGGTTGCAGCTAGTTGAGGAATTTCATTCGGATATTTTGGCATACGATTTGTCCAAATTTTCAGGATACGAGCCTTTTCTTGCGCGCGTCGCTCGGAAAACATCGCATCTCAAAACTGATCCCATGAAGGAAGCACATGAACAGTTGGTTTCTATTATTCGTTTGCAAGATGCGCAGGGACGGTACAACACAAGCGCATTATGCGCACGAAGTGTTGCGGTACAAGAACGTATTATCGAACGACTTAAATCAGTTCGCGCGTGGCAATTTCATTTCACGACACAGTCGGTGCTTATTGAAAATGAATGGAGGCGATTTTGCGGATTCATTCAAACGCTTGAATTGTTTGTAGCGCCTCGAACCGCTCAACGACTTTACAAGATGAGTGGTAACGAAGAAATGGGTACCTTAAACGAAATCAGTAATTGGTTTCATAAAGCGAATTACTACGCCTCGTTTACCTTTTATTCTCGCGAGATGACGCAGTTGGCGAGCTCGCTAGATGTGCTTGTTGGAGCGTGTAATACTCGCGACAAAACGCAGGTAACGCGAGCGCTTAAAGCAACGC
>JADLGS010000089.1 GCA_020849205.1 Candidatus Falkowiibacteriota bacterium
GCTACGGCACCGCACAACACCAAGAAGCCATTAAAAAACAAGGAATCTGCGACATACACCGCAAAAGCTATAAGCCAATTTCGCAACTTAGTTTATTGTAATTGACAAAAAGTTACAAAAGGAATATAAATTATACTGCATTGTTATTTTGCACATTCACAAGAGGA
Source organism: Candidatus Falkowiibacteriota bacterium (assembly GCA_020849205.1). Taxonomy (GTDB): domain Bacteria; phylum Patescibacteriota; class Patescibacteriia; order CAIXNZ01; family JADLGS01; genus JADLGS01. Next base: position 168 of record JADLGS010000089.1, read on the forward strand.
GCATACATGTATAGTTTACTTGGACGTCACGAACGCTTGGTTATTGAACGCGCCCGTAAAAAGGGTTACAAGGAAGAGCTTGAGGCGATTTTTTCGTTTACGCCTCAACCACAGGGAAAAGAGTTGCTTGATAATTTGTTTAAGCACTATAATTCCCGCAAAAAACGATTTGAATTTTCGCATGTTTCGATTCACGTTGACGAGTTCATCAATCAGTTGATGGAATTGGTTCGAATACGTGGATTTGAGAGCGTGCAACCAAAAGTGCGTGAACTTATCACCGTGCGTCAACGCGACTTTGTCCGCTCACAACAACGCGGACGAGACGCTACACAAGGCGCTGGAGCTTATTTGCTTTAAGCTGTAAACCTACAAAAGGAAGTTGTATATGGAATGGCATGATCGAATTTTGAATCGTGAAGATCCCAAATTTATCGCATGCGTTGCTTTTATTGCAGCTGCGATACTTGCATTTCAGTATTATTTTTAGAATCATTTACTACGCGAGAGTTTAACGACTCTCGTTTTTTATTTTCCAAGGATATCGATAGTCAGCTGGACAAAAGTGAGTGTAGGTGATAAAAAAGATGTATACACGTACATTATATTAGGAGGATATTATGGGTATTTGTGGACTACAAGATTTATTTCTAAATTCAAATCAGTGCAATGAATGGGATGATTTTGAATGGACGTTAAAAAACAATTCAGTTACCAGAATTAGTCCCTATTATTATCTTGCAAAATTTGAGGGAAAAAACTTTGAAGAAGCTGTGAATAATGCAAAAAAATTTCCTTTTATACCAATCGCTTTTTGCTTAATTATTTTTACTATTTTGAATGTATTTTTTCTAAGAACTACTGAGTTTGAATTTTTTATTCTGTCGCTAGGAATGATTCTTGGTGCAGGTGCTAATTACATTTGGGTTCTACGTCAATTGCGATTAGGTAATTATGTAGTGTATATCATGCCAAAACCAAAAGAACCGGATTATGCTAGTTCCGGCGGCGGTGGATACGGTGATAGTGGCGGAGGATTTTTTTACGGCGATGGTGGTGCAGGTGCTGCAGCTGCAATATCATGCGGTGATGGCGGCGGAGCATGCTGATACCATAACTTATTTACTAGAGAGGTCACTACGACCCCTCTTTTTTATTATTGACATTTTTTCATTATTTGATACCATCAGCACAGCTTGTAAATTCAAACACAAAGGAAATAGATATGGCTATTGATCGCGCTACTTTACAGGGCTTTGTCCCTTATTCTCATGGGTATGTTGCTTTGCACGGATTGAGGCAACAACAAAAAGGGAAAAATCTTTCTGCAACGCTTGCTCCTAATAGTAATCCAAAAGTTGATTTTAACCATTCAATGACTACACTGATGCGCTTGGCGAAAAAGTTTTTTTCTCATCGCTCAGACATCGTTTACTCTTCTGAGGAAATTGAATTGATACCATCAGCAATAATGGTGCATTATGCAGCATCAAAGTACAAGATTTCAACAAAGTATATGGTGTTGTCCATTTTGGCTTATTCAAAAATATTGATTAACTATGCCAAAGACAATGGTTCTGATTTACTCAATGTTGAAAATACTACATTAACAGATCAACAACGAGAAGATCTGTTGTTCAATGGCCATGCCAAAGGATTGAACATTGTTTCAAAAGCATCAAGTCAAATGTTGTTTGTTGTTGATAATGTGCTAGCTGGAGCACCAAGGGCACGAAATGCCATTTCAAGACAGATGACAGATTTGTTTTTTGATAACCTCGGAGAATCCTTAAAAACATCACATCTCATTCTGTAGCCAATATCACGAGAGCATCACTGCTCTCGTTTTTTAATTTTAGCCCCAAAGGGGACCCTTCGGGTTTGTAAGTTATCAGTTGTAAGTTATCAGTTGTAAGTTATCATTTGTAAGTTTATAATGAGTGTATGAAAAAATCAGAAACCAAATCAAAAACTAAAAAGGTTGCATCAAAAACTCCACCTGTGGATAACTCTAAACCGGGGCCCAATAGGGAGCAGGCGGAGGCTATTGCGTATGGAGATGGCCCTTTGCTTATTATTGCGGGGGCTGGGACGGGTAAAACGAGCGTTATAACGCAAAGAATCGCTCATTTGATACTTGATAAGGGTGTTAAGAGCAATGAGGTCTTGGCGCTTACTTTTACAGAAAAAGCGGCTCATGAGATGGAAGAGCGTGTTGATGCGCTCATGCCGTATGGTTACGTTGATCTTTGGATTTCAACCTTCCATTCGTTTTGTGAAAAAGTATTGCGTCAACACGGCATCGACATCGGCATCTCGACGGATTTTAAATTGATTACGCAAACCGATGCTTGGGTACTCGTGCGTCAGCATTTAGATTTATTTCAACTCGACTACTACCGACCACGTGGAAATCCTACGAAGTTTATTCACGCACTTCTTTCTCATTTTGGTAAGTGTAAAGATGAGATGGTGTATCCAAATGACTATTCGTCATTTGCAAATGAACAAATGCCTGCCCGACCGTCAGGCGGGAGCAAAATAGCAAATGAACAAGAAAACATTGAATCAAGAAATCAAGAAATCAATAGGGTTAAGGAAGTGGCGAAAGCATACGAAGTGTATCAAAATATTTTGCATAAGGAGAATTATTTGGATTTTGGGGATTTGATCAATTTAACTTTGGAGTTGTTTCGCAAACGCCCACTCATCGCAAAAATTTATCAGCAACAATTTAAATATATTTTGGTTGACGAGTTTCAAGACACAAACTACGCTCAATACGAACTCGTAAAAATTCTCGCAAAACATCATAACAACATTACGGTCGTGGGTGATGATGATCAATCTATCTATCGTTTTCGAGGCGCGTCGATGAGTAATATTTTGAATTTCGTAAAAGATTATCCAAAAGCTCACCGCATTGTGCTTTCGACAAACTATCGTTCAAAGCAACAAATTCTTGATGCTGCGTATTCTTTTATTCAACTCAATAATCCTCATCGACTTGAAGTCGCGGTGTCTGAATTTGGCGAAAAGATTTCAAAGAAATTACAATCACCGCTCAAAGAAAAGGGTGTTGTTGCGCATTTGTCATATCAAACATCCCAAGATGAGGTAATTGGCGTCGTGTCTCAAATTGAGGAATTACATACAAAAAATAAAGATTCTCACGGTAATTACGCAATTTTAGTAAGATCTCACGACAGCGCCGTTCCTTTTATTTCCGAACTGAAACGCAAAGGAATTCCGTATGTGTATACATCGATTAAGGGTTTGTACACAAAACCACTCATTATTGATGTACTATCATACTTCAAATTACTTGATAATTATCATGAAAGTGGCGCGTTGTATCGAGTACTCGTTTCTTCGTTTGTTGATCTCACGCATCATGACGTCATGATCCTGCTTTCTTATGCCAACAAAAAAACATTGTCGCTGTATGAGACTATTAAACGTATGAGTGATGTTGCGGGATTGTCAAAAGACGCGCAAGAAAAAATTTCAAAGTTACTCAATTTAATTGACTCGCATTCACAACTTACCAAAGAGCGAAGCGCTCTTGAAGTGTTTTTGGTTTTTATGAAAGAAAGTGGATTGTTAAAAAAGTTTTTGAAATTGGAGTCTGAAACTGACAAGATTTCGCTTGAGCTTTTGCAATCACTTTTTAATCGTATCAAAAAATTTGATGAATCTGTTCATGACGCAAGTCTGAAAAACTTCATGCACGAAATGGATTTGGAGTTAGAGTCGGGGGAGCTTGGAAGTATTGCAGTTACGGAGCAAAAAGATGTGGATGCCGTGCAAATCATGACCATTCACGCATCTAAAGGACTTGAGTTTGAGACGGTGTTTATCGTGGGCGTGGTCGACAAACGCTTTCCAAGTATTGAGCGAAGCGATCCAATCGAGATACCACAAGCGCTTATCAAAGATGTTGTTGACAACGAAGACCACCATCTCCAAGAAGAGCGTCGACTTATGTATGTCGCGATGACGCGCGCCAAAACGAATTTGTTTTTTACGACAGCAAAAGACTATGGTGGCGCGCGAGAAAAAAAGATTTCTCGATTTTTGGTTGAATTGTCGGAGCAGTATCCTGAGTTTGCAATCAACAATGACTGCGTTGGCTCGCTTGAGCTTGCAACCAACTTAACGCTCCATATTCAAGAGCACTCGCATCAAGAAAAGTTTGTATACACGCCACCTGCGCACTATTCGTTTACGCAACTTATGGCGTTTAGTAAGTGTCCGTATCAATACAAACTTGGATTTATTTACAAAATTCCACAAATCGGAAAGCCGGTGTTTTCGTATGGTAGAACGATGCACAAAACACTCGAAGAATTTTATAAGTTAGTTGCGTCGCAGATGATGCAAGGTCAAGTTGACTTATTTTCTGCACTAGAAAACAAGGTTGGCGCGAGCAAAATTTCTGAGCTTGTGACTTTTGAAAACATGAAAGCGTTGTATGAGCATTCATGGATTGATGATTGGTACACGACCAAAAAAGACAAAGAAGAGTATTACGCAAAAGGATTACAAGGCTTGGAGCGAGTGTATAACAACGTAAAAGACCAGGAACCTCAAACACTCTACCTCGAAAAACCATTCACGCTTAAATTACAGGGTACTAAGGGCGAGGAATACTCGCTTCGCGGTGTTATTGATCGCATAGATAAACGTGATGGCGCGTGGCATATTATTGATTACAAGACGGGAACGAGTAAGGATAAACTTGATGCTGATGCCAAAATGCAGTTATTGATTTATCAAGTTGCTGCGCAAGAATTGTGGCAAGCGCGCGTTGGTTCTCTCACGTACTTGTATCTTGATGATGCTAAAGAGCTTACTTTTTTGGGAGACGATGATGAACTACAAGCATTAAAAATTAAACTTGTTTCGCTTATCGAATCGATTCGCGATTCTGCGTTTACAGCCACTCCGGGTTGGCAATGCGAATTTTGTGATTTTCGAGATATCTGCGATTTTAGGGAATAGGTAGGGAGGCTTATGGAGGTATTTCCTTTTACCTTTTTCCTCTAAACCTCTCAACTTGTGATATAATATACATGTGTTAAAACGAATCATCATTTTTACACTTCTTTGTTTTTGCGTAGGCGGTTTTGCGTACGCAAGTTCTTTGGTTTCACTTACTGATGTCGTCACGCGCCACGCGCCAAGCACAGCAAGTGATCATACAATTCTTTTTACCAATCATGATGGAGTTGATGCTCCCACTGAATATTTTACGATTGAATTTCCAGCTGGTTTTGATCTTTCAACGCTTTTATTTTCTGATTTTGCGTTGTCGCATGGCGCGACTGGTACGGAAAATCTTGAAACAACTGCGAGCGCTTCATCAGCGACTGAGTGGGGTGTGAGTGTGAGCGGACAAGTGATTACTCTTACGCATCCAACAACAGCGACGGGTTCAATTATTGGAGGTGAAAAAGTTTTGGTAAAAATTGGAACTAATGCTGGTGGTGTAAACCAAATCGTGAATACTGCGACGCTTGGCAGCGCGATTGTTCGAATCAACACGAGCGCTGGTGAATATGGAGCGCTTGCGATACCAATCGCCAATGATCAAGTTGGCGTTTTGGCTGATGTTGAAAATGATATGTATGCAACGATCCAGTGGGCCGTACCTGAAATGCGTGTTGGCGCCCCAGAAACAAATGATGATGCTACTTTTTACATCGCAATGCGAACGCAAAGCGATGTGGATAACGTCATTTTGTTCACACAACCAAGCTTAGCTAATCTTAGCAATGATGGTACATACTCAACTCCAATATACCTCGGATCGCATACACCAGGGGATTACGACCTTACGATAAAAACGCATCAGCATTTAACCAAAAAATTAAATGATATTGCGATGGTTGCGGGTACAAATGTTTTAAACTTTTCGACACTTAATAATGCGGTTGCAAAGGGATCAGAAGTTTTGTTGGCTGGTGACATTAGTAACGCAGGAATTGATCCAGCAACACTTGGCGACGATGTCGTTAATTCAATTGATCTTTCGCTTGCGCTTAATGTGATTGATGACGACGATCCGACAGGTAACGTGCTCCGCGCAAACTTGAATCAAGATATTGTGGTAAATTCCGTTGACTTGTCGATGATGATAAAGAATTTGGATATGGAAGGAGAATACTGAGTCACCACTAACCCACGTCATTCAGAGCGAGGCATCAAGCGAGCGTGGAATCTA
>JADLGS010000090.1 GCA_020849205.1 Candidatus Falkowiibacteriota bacterium
CGAGTAGGAATTTCAAACACGATACGCGTCATACCACCTTCGTTGCGCATATCGCGCATCTGACCTTTTCGTTTACCAATTTTTTCGATAACAGTACCAGTCATATTTGATGGCACGTCTACGATTAATTCTTCATATGGTTCAAGTTTAACACCGTTTTCTTCTTTGATGATAACGTTTGGTTGTGATACCGCAATTTCAAATCCTTCACGGCGCATATTTTCTAGTAAAATTCCAATATGAAGTTCGCCACGACCATACACTTTGTATGCATCGCCTTTGTCAAAATCAATATGCAAACCTACGTTTACTTGTAATTCTTTTTCAAGACGCTCTCTGATTTGTGAGTTGGTCACAAACTTTCCTTCTCGTCCGGCAAATGGAGATGAGTTTACCATGAAGTTGAGTGAGATTGTTGGCTCATCAACGGTAATTGCTGGGAGTGATTCTTGAGAAGCATCTTCACACAACGTATCGCCAATATACAAATCAGAAAAACCGGCAATCATAACGATATCGCCAGCAACAGCACTTGTTACTTCTTTTTTGCTCACACCTTCAAAAGTGTAGAGTTTAGTCACGGTGCCTTTTGCTACGCTTCCATCAACTTTTTTGATAATAAGAGATTGACCTATTTTGATTGTTCCGTCGTACATACGACCAACAGCAAGGCGACCCAAGAAATTGTCATAGGCAAGATTGAACGGTTGAAAACGAACTTTTGCATTTACGTCAGCGGTAACGGCAGGTACGTGCGACAAAATGGTATCAAACAACGGAGTGAGATCTTTGAGCTCATCTTCCATTTTGGTTTTTGCAGTTCCATCACGGCCAATAGCGTAGACTACTGGAAAGTTTAATTGTTCATCAGTTGCGCCAAGGTCAACAAAAAGTCCCCACACTTCATCGACAGTTCCTTTGATGTTTGCCGCTGGCTTGTCAATTTTGTTGATCACCACGATTGGCTTGAGACCAAGTTCAAGAGACTTCTTTAATACAAATTTAGTTTGAGGCATCGGACCTTCTTGCGCATCAACAATCAAAAGCACGCAATCGATGGCGCGAAGTACGCGCTCCACCTCCGAACCAAAGTCAGCGTGACCAGGAGTGTCTACGATGTTGATTTTGGTGTCTTTGTAGTACAATGATGCGTTCTTAGAATAAATCGTAATACCGCGCTCACGTTCAAGAGCGTTGCTGTCCATACTTGTTGTCGCGTCAGTCACCATTCCTGCTTGACGCATCATTGCGTCTGTCAGTGTAGTTTTTCCGTGGTCTACGTGCGCGATAATCGCGATATTTCGAATTTCCATTTTCTGAGAATAAAAATAGCACTTAACGTGTGCGTAATAATGTGAATAGTGTAATAGAAATTAGGAAAAAAGTCAAGGATTCCTACTTTCGAAGCGCTTCGATTGGATCAAGACCTGCTGCTTTTTGCGCAGGAAGGTATCCCGCGAGAAGTCCCACTAAAATTGAGACGCCAAGCGAAATGATAAAAAAGTGTGGCTCCAAAATAACAGGCCAGTCAAATCCTAGTTTTGTTGCGACTGCTGAGATACCGACGACGCCAAGGACACCAAAGCATACACCGATCACTCCACCCACTCCGGTGAGGACCATCGCTTCGATAAGAAATTGAGTTTGAATCGCTGTCTTGGTGGCGCCGATCGCCTTGCGAAGTCCAATTTCGTTAATACGCTCCGTCACAGTAACAAACATAATATTCATAATTCCAACTGAACCCACGATGAGTGAAATTGAAGCAATTAAAATAAGGAGAATTGATGCGGCGCCACTAATCGTGCCCAGCAATTCTAATCCTTGCTCAAATGTAGTTACCGCAAAATCATCTTTGTTTGGATCGGTAATATTATGTCTCTCTCGAATCACGTCTTCAATAACTGTTTTTGTAATTTCTGCGAGTGAGTTGTCCGCAATTTGCGCAAAAATAAAAGTAACATAATCAACGCCCAATAAACGCTTGGTAGTAGTCGTGATCGGAACATAAATCATGTCATCAACGTCAAAAAACATATTACTTCCCTTTTCTTTGAGCGTGCCAATCACTTGAAATTGCAATTTTCCAATTTTCATTCTTTTACCCACAGGATCCTCGTCGCCAAAAATCGTTTTCACTTTGTTACTTCCAAGTACCGCAACAAGCGCTTGCGTATCTTCTTCTTGTTTATCAAAAAATCTACCCGTCGCAATTTCGTGAGGATCGATATCGATATATGATGCCGAAACGCCATAGATAAATGAATTTTCATCATAATTCTGGTATTGAATAATTTTTTGATCAAGCGTTCCGGCATAATAATCAGTTACATTGTCAATTTTTTTGATCGCTTCGCCATCTTCAACGGTTAGCGTCGTGATTACTATTCCTTGAGAACGACCTTGCGCATTTTCACTTGATTCAGCGGCGACGTTTGGGACCTTCACCTCAACTTGAACGTAATTAGTTCCAAACGAAGAAAGTTGTGATTCAAGTAAATGTTGAAGCGCAGCTCCAAATGCAAAAATCATAATTAGGGTTGAGATTCCGATTGTTACTCCCAAAATCGAAAGCATCGACCTCCCTTTATTTTTGAGAAGCGATGTGATTGATTGCGAAATAATGGAAAATATTTTATTCATAACGCAATGATTCAATAGGATTGAGGCGCGAGGCTGCAAGCGCCGGCGAAAGTCCAAACAATACGCCAATAACACCCGCAAACCCGATCGCAAGTAAGATTGAATTGAGCGTAATAATGAAATCCCACTCATACCCAAGCGAAACTACAACGATCGAGATAATGTAGCTCAGCGCAACACCCCAAAACAAACCAATGATCGCGCCAATGATCGCAAGTAAAATTGATTCGAGTAAAAATTGTTGTATGAGGTCAATTTGTTTTGCGCCAAGAGCTTTGCGTAAACCAATTTCTTGCGTTCGCTCAGTGATCGCAACAAACATAATATTCATAATTCCAACTCCTCCCACAATCAACGAGATCGCGGCAACTGCGCTCAAAAAGAATTTGATTGCGTTTGTGATTGTTCCAAGGAGCGAAAGCGCGTCAGCAGTTGTGCGAACAGTAAAATCATTCGCGTCTCCCGCGTCAAGATCGTGCAAGTCGCGCAAAAGATATTCGATTTCAGAAAGCGAAGAAGCAACTAATGTTTCATCATTAATTTTGAGACGCGCTAGCGTAAGGTGAGAAATTCCTAACATCTTTTTTTGAGCTGTATCAAGAGGCATAAATGCATAACCATCGCTATTTTCAAATCCCGATGGTCCGCGTTCTTTGAGTACGCCAATTACAGTAAACAAAGTATTCTTGATCTTTATTCTTTTGCCAACAGCATCTTGTTCGTTAAATAATTTTTGCGCCAACTCAGAGCCAAGAACAACTACGGTTGAGAGCGATTCTTGTTCTTCTTGAGTAAAAAATCTTCCAGCAGATACTTGTGTATCCTCAACGAGTGGATACTCGCTCGATACACCCATATATGTCGATTGCGTACTTTCTTCGTTATACAAAATCGTCTCAGTTCCACGCACGTATCCAGTTGTCGCAGAAATTATAGGCAACCGCTCTTTAAGTTTATCGAGATCATCTTGCGTAAGAGTCGTTACATTAATTCCAAGTACTGAGACAGGCGGACCGTTTTCTTCTGATTCACCGGGGAAAATAACAACTAAATTTGAGCCGATACTGCGCACTTGTTGTAAAATTAAATTTTGCGCGCTTTCACCCACCGACAAAACAATAATCACAGAAGCGATTCCGATTACAATTCCAAGCATCGTCAAAAGCGACCGCCCACGATTACGGTTTAATGCTTGAATTGAGGTTATGAAAGTTTGTTGTAAATGCATATTATAAAAACGTCATTCAGAGGAGCGTCCATAAATTACGTCATCCTGAGCGAAGTCGAAGGATCTATTGTTGTTCCCAATTAAACTCCGCGACGTGGAATCTATTATTGTTCCGTATTACACGAAACATCACTAGATTCCACGGCCAATGGCCTCTACCACGGCGGTAGACGGGTCTGAATGACGTGGGGTTTATTTCTTAAGTTCACCGTCGGTAGCAAATACTCTTTCTACAATCGGGTTATCAGATTCGATGACTCCGTCGCGTACGCGGACGAGGCGTTTGCCGTGTTTTGCGGTGTCCATTTCGTGCGTGACCAAAATTATAGTAACGCCTTGATCATTGAGATGTTGTAAGATGCTCATCACTTGATTTCCAGACTTTGAGTCCAGGTTTCCTGTTGGCTCGTCAGCAAAAATAATACTGGGCTTGTTGACAAGCGCGCGAGCAATGGCAACGCGTTGCTTTTCGCCACCAGAAAGTTGGTTGCTCAAATTCATTGTGCGTGGTGTAAGTCCAACTGATTCAATAGCATCTTTCACATCCTGATCAGAATGTTTTTTTGCCGAATACCAGAGTGGTAATTTTACGTTATCAAATACAGAAGTCTTGGGGAGTAAAAAGAATTGTTGAAAAACAAATCCAATATTTTCGTTTCGAATTACGGCAAGCTCATCATCC
>JADLGS010000091.1 GCA_020849205.1 Candidatus Falkowiibacteriota bacterium
AAAAAAATAATACCTTCAATTACTCAAAGGTATTACTTTCTACTTTCTACTTTCTACTTACTTCTTTACACCTACGATATCCAACTTGAGTGTGAACATATCATCAATAATCTTGTCTCCGAGGTCTTGGAAGAACTTACCTGAGCCGTATTTGATTTGCCAAAGCGTTCTGTCGAGTTGAAACTCTGCGCGAAGGCGGACAGCTTCGTTTTCGAGTCCGAGCTCTGCTGGGAAGCTGATTGGTTGTGTAATTCCTTTGATTGTTAGATTTCCATCAACGATTACATTGGTTGCATCTGACTTCGTTACTTTTGTGATCACAAATTCTGCTGTTGGAAATTGCGCCACATCAAAGAAGTCTGCTGACTTTAAATGTTTTGTAAGACCTTCCATGCCAACATTTCTCCCAGTATTCAAGGCAACAATCGTATCCATATTGATGGTTACTGAGCCAGATTTGATTTCTCCATTCTCTAATGTAAATGAATTACCATCAACACCAATCGTTCCTGTGTCTGTGTAATTCGCGATCAAAGTTTTTGACGCTGACCAAGTAACCGTACTTTGCGTGACATCAATCACATACTCGCCTGTACTATCACTAGTAAGCGCGGTCATTACTGTTTTTTCATTTTTTGCATCGTTTACCATCTTGTTTTTACCACGAACAGTAAATGCAACTGCAAGTAAAATGATGACCAATACCGCTACCATGAGCACAATCTTTAAATTCATATTGAATATTATAATTTATAACACAGAAATGGTATCAGAAATAATTCATTCACGCAATCAAAAACACCCCCGCATACGCGAAGGTGTTTTCCTAAAAATTATTAATTATAAGCTAACTTCAACGTCATTACTATACACTCCACACTTCCCTCCTAAATACTCACAAACACGGAAGTGATATGCCTTTCCTGACTCTAAATCTGAAACAGTATCTGAGCGTGAGTCGTCATCAGAGAGATAGTGATAGTCATTTCCTGGATATACAGGATTTGCTTGAGTATTCCACACCACCTTAAATCCCATATCAGACTCCATTCCAGCCAAACTCCAGCTCAAATTCACTCCGTTGTCAGTTTTATTGGCACTCAGTGTAATCGTTCCGTTTGAATTATCATCATTTGAATCATCCTCTGACTTCTGACTTCCGTCTTCCGACTCCTTCTCTTGCTTTTTTGCTTCTTTGTTTATTTGCTTATTTGCTTTCTTGATTTCCCACAATTCTTTTTTCTTTAACTTCTTCAAGTCTTTATCCTTTATACCAAGCGCTTTTTCTCGCATTAATTTGTACGCCTCTTTTCCATCTTTGAGATAGGTAATTGAACCATCTTTTGGATTAATGTAGTGCGCTTCTCCATGCTTTTCAACTTGTAAAACAATTTTACCCTTAAGTCTTTCCTTGAGTGATTTATCACCCTTCTTCAACTTAGCAAAATTTGCTTCAGAAATTCCAAGTCCTAGGTCGCGCATAATTGAATATGCGGCGTCGCCATCTTTCATGTAAATACGCGTGCCGTCAGTATTGATGTAATACGCCTCACCTTTTTGCTCTACTTGCAACACAATATACCCCGCAAGTCGCTTTGCAAGTGCTGTGTCATTTTGCGCTACTTCTGGAGTTTTTGAAACTTCACCAGTAGTATCATCAACTTTTCGTAAAAGTGTTGCGCCAATCCAACCGACTGTGCCGTCTGATAATTTTACTTTGTACCAACCATCAGTCTCGCCAATTACAGAAACTGACGTCCCTGCATTCACTGTCGTCAATACAACGGAACCTTCCATGCACGCTACATCGCGAACACGCGCTCCAATTTTTGCCACTGCGCTAAAGTCTTTGTCGTACACTGGATCACTAAAACAATCTCCTGCGTGCGCTGGTGTGGCAACCGTCGCAAGCACAGCAAGAACCATAACTATTCCTAATAGTTTTTTCATATATTTGTGAGTTAGTTTATTACACTTTTATAATACTCCTATCATTTTGAGAATGCAACTACAAACCCGGTTCTTCAACTCTTGTTCCTACGTTAAATATTCCTGATGGTTCATGTGCATCTATGCGAGTCACTTCTGCAAAAGTATGCGCGTCATATACAATAACTGAATTTCCTTCAGATGATGCAACATACACAAATTTCCCATCATAGGTAAACTCTGGGTGAATTGTCATTTTGCCTTCTGTAGGAATCAAAGTTTTTACAATTTCTTGTGTGCGTGCGTCGATAACATATATTTCGTCTGCGCCATCAAAAAACGCAGTGTCCGCCCAAACATAGGGATACTTCGGATCTTTGTTGTAACTTCGCACAAAAAGACCTGGCCCTGCAGTTTCAATATACTTCTTCACTTTCCATGTACCATACTCAATTGCTGTTATTTTTCCTTCGCCAAGCGATGGGACATACACTGTATTAAATGCATACGCACCTGGTCCCGTGTGAGGCTTTGTTCCTGTTGGTACATTCGTCACAGCTTTTCCATTTTTAACATCAAGCACCCAAACATTATTTGCATCTTGCGCGGCCACCATAAAATATGTAGCATCAGGCGTTAAAAATCCGTCATGTAATAAGCTTGGTGAACCACCAACGTTCCAGTATTTTTTCACCACAATATCTGAATCATTTGCTGGATCCAAAATCCACACGCCATTCAAATCTTTGAGTGCAACAATAAATTTGTTTCCATCTTCAACAATAACTCCTGCTCGTGACTCTACATTTTTACCCTCA
>JADLGS010000092.1 GCA_020849205.1 Candidatus Falkowiibacteriota bacterium
GTCAGGGTATTTTTGAGCAATTACAAAAAGAATATAGCGTTTTGATTGCCAAGAAAAATGAGTTGTTGCGCGACGAAGCGTTGATTAAGGCTAAGCAAGATGTTGAGTATCAAAAAGGCGGACAATCAAACATTGTGTGGCTCAACAAGAAAAAGGATGAAATCGCGACTCAACTTAACGCATACAAATCAGAACTTCGAGGTTTAACGATATCGGTAAAGCAAGCTCAGGATGTGCAAAAAGAAAAAGAATCGATTGTGAGTGGGATTGAGGCTCGCATTGCCAGCGTGAAGCAGGAACTCGAGCTCCTCAAATCGCAAAACGCAGTTGCTTTTGACGAAGAGGCTGATTTAGTTGAGATTCATAAGCTACAAGGCCATTTACTTGATGCTCTCATGAGCATGAAAGACATGTCGGCTATCGAAGAGCTTCGATCGCAAGCGCGCGCAGTTGCTTCTAAGCTTGCTATTTACCTCGAGACGCTTGCGAGCAAAAAGAAGACTCAGATGAGTGACTTAGCAACTCTTCAAAATCAACTTGAATCTCTCATTGATCAAAAAACAAAGGCGCATGATGAAGTGTCTGCAAGTATGGTTACCTTTGCGACACTCCAAGACAAGATGATTCGTATTAATGAAGTGATTGCGACTCACGAAGCTGAATTAGTAAAGATTGAAAATGAAATAACGTTGAGCACCCAAGGAAGTAATCAAACAGCGCTCACGGCAACAATCGAAAAGCAACTCGCCTCGGTTCGCGTTTCGCTTGCGCAGACGGAAGAAGAGCTTGTAGTGGCAATGAGTAAAATTGAAAAGTTTAATGAAGCTGAAGAAGAGAAGAAGGGTGAGTTGATGCGCATGCAAAAAGAAGTCACTGACAAGCAAAATGCTCTTAATCGTGTTTCATCGCAACTTAACAACATCAACATTGAACTTGCAAAATATCAAATTCGACAAGAAGATTTGTTGCGAGAAATAATTGAAGAAAAACTTGAACATACGGCAGTAACCGCTTTTGAATCAACGCTTACTTTGTCTTCAGAAGAGGCGCATGAACAAATTCATAGCATCAAAAAGCAATTAGAAGTGATCGGATCTATTGATGCCGAAACAATCAAAGAATACAACGAAACTAAGGAGCGCTATGACTTTTTGACAACGCAAGTTGCGGATCTTGAACAAGCAATAATCTCCCTTGAACACGTGATCATGGAGCTTGATGAAATTATCAAAAAACAATTCGAAGCATCATTCAAAGAGATTAATGTCGAGTTCCAAAAATTCTTCAAAATCTTGTTTAATGGCGGTAAGGCAGAGCTTGTGAAAGTTGCCTTGGAAGAAGAAAAGAAATCAGAAGACAGGAGTCAGGAGTCAGGAGTTAGTAAAGTCGAGACTGGGGTGTTGGCGACAGTAGATAAGATTGCGCAACGTATTAAAGATCGTGAAAAAGAGGGATATAATGGTATTGAAATTAAGGCAGAGCCAGCTGGAAAGCGTATTAGCTCAATTGCGATGCTTTCGGGTGGTGAACGCGCGCTTACTTCAATTGCATTGATCTGCGCCATCATCGCAAACAACAACAGTCCTTTTGTGCTCTTAGACGAAATGGACGCGGCGCTTGATGAATCAAATGCGATGCGTTTCGCCTCGATTCTCAAAGAGCTTTCAAACAAAACGCAATTCATCGTCATCACGCATACACGTGCTACTATGAACCAAGCGCAGGTTCTCTATGGTGTGACCATGGGAGATGACGGTGTATCAAAACTTCTTTCAATCGAGCTTCAAGACGCAGACAAATTAGATGTTGTTCGTCACTAAAAAATCATCACGGCAGTCGCGACTGCCGTGATGATATTTTATTTCCCGAGGCGAATGATGTTAACGGGGCATGATGATTCGGCGAGCTCGTTGTCTTTGCGAACATCAATGTCGGCATCAGCGACCATGTAGTCGTCGCCTTTGGCACAGGCATTTTTGAGATCGGAGAGTCCATCCTCGTGATTCATGGTCCACGTGTGAGGCGCTACGAGCGCGCAATGACCACATCCAATGCAATCCTTGCGTTTATGTGAAATTGTAAATTTAATGGTTCCCATCGTCTTGAAAATGAGTACGGTTAAAAATACGATACATGTTATCGTTTTTACGGATGTAGGGGTCAAAAGGGAAAGTGACGCGATCACCTTTGACTGCTTTTTGAATAGGCTCGTTGTCTTTGCGGAGTTCCTTGATTTCACCAAGCTCTACACCGGTAGTAGCGCCGGTAATTGAAAACATATCGCCAACAGAGAGCGTTCCAGATTCAATAACAATTTCAACAACCTTTGGTTCAGGGAAATAGTGAAACACTTTTCCAATAAATTCTTTTTCTTGCGTCGCTTGTGATCCATGGATATTTGAATATGCGCCAATTTCCTTACCAAGAAAGAAATTACCATGCGAAAGTCCGCGGTTATATACTGTTTTGAGTTTATCAAAATAGCTTTCGATGTTTTGTTTGTAGGTGCCAGCTTCTAAATCCTTGAGCGCTTGCTTGTAGGTTCGCACAACCGTGTCGACGTATTCAGGACTTCGTCCGCGTCCTTCAATTTTCCAAACTTTAATGCCTGCGTCCAAAAGTTGATCGAGGAAGTCGATGGTGCAGATATCTGCGGCGCTCATGATGTAGTTATTATCAACAATAAGTTCTTTGCCGGTATCGACATCAGTTACTTTGTATTTCGCGCGGCAGTTTTGTTTGCACGCTCCGCGGTTTGCCGATGAACCATAGGTATATAAGCTCATGTAGCAACGACCTGATTGCGCAACGCACAAAGCGCCATGCACAAAGCATTCAATTTCCATTAAATGTCCATCGCAACCCATAAGTTGCTCTGCTTCAATTTTTTTGTAAATATCTTTAATCTGATCAATCGTAAGTTCGCGCGCCAAAACAACGCGATTAGTAAATTGCGCAAAAAATTTTACTGATTCGTAGTTTGAAATTGAAAGTTGTGTCGAGATATGAACCGGCATCTGAGTATCTTTGCAGTATTGAAGCACGGCAAAGTCAGAAGCAATGATCGCATCAATTTTATTTGCCTTTGCCGCATCAACGATTTTTCGCATAACCACAAGATCATGATCATACAAGAGTGTGTTGACTGTGAGATAGCATTTAATGTTGTGTTGATGACACGTGTCAGCGACTTTGCGCAGATCTTCGAGTGTTAGATTTGCGGCAGAGCGAGCGCGCATGTTGAGTTGCGTTACTCCAAAGTAAATCGAATCAGCGCCGGCGTTGATCGCGGCTGCGAGACTTTCATAGCTACCTACCGGCGCCATGATTTCAGCTTGTGATGGTTTGAGTGACATATCTCACATGTTATACAGGATTTTGAGGCGTCGGTCAACCGTTTCATTACCCCTAAGCTCGGCTTAGGGGCGCCCCGAAGCTCGGCTTAGGGGTAAGGCAAATAAAAATGCCCCCCGATTTCTCGGGGGGCGTGATATTTGTATCTTTCCCCTGCATCCTTGTTTTTCGGCTTGGTGTTTAATCCACTTCGCTTACTTAACAATTCAGACCAGGTACTCGCTTCAGTTGTTTTCTGAAGGTTCTGATTTTTACATCGTCATCGATGACAGGACTCTCACCTGCAGAACTCTCTCGAGTTCTTAATTTTTGCCGGCGCCTTATGTCCGGCTGCCTTAACAATCCTTCATCGTGTGCGCCTCCTACGCGCGGCCGGGTGAAGTATGTGTAGTAAAAGGTGACGCTTCGAGGGGCTATGCCCCAAACTGCGATGATCTGCAGTGGGATTGCGGCGGCTTAGCCGTTGCGCGGAACCACTCGAAGCGTCCACGCAATGTATCATATAATTATGATTCTGTCAAGTCTCACGACTTTTAATTAAGGTATTGTTGCTAATATCAGCCTAATTATAAATTTATCACATTGTTCATTTGTTCATTTGTGCTATACTCTATATCACGTAACCCAACTTCTATTAGTATTTCATTTAAAAAGCTCCTCATCTCAACTCTCATCGGTTTGATTAATCTTGGAAAGGTGATTGGGCGTAATAGTATGCAATTTGGAAAGGTGGTCGGTTCACCTCTTTTTGCCTTTGGAAAAGTGCTGAATCGATTTGTCGTGCTTCCTGCCTACGCCCTTATTGTCAAAGTTGCTCGTATCTTTGGAACGATCTTGGAGCCCGTTAACAACAAATTTTTGATTCCGTTTTTGAATCGATACATCACACATATTTTGATGCTTGTTATGACGGTCGGTGTTATGGCGCTTAATTATCAAATCAAAGAAAGTAGCGCGCAGGGATTTGGCGAAGATTCAATTTTATATTATCTCGTGCAAGGCGGTGATTTGGATGATTTGTATATCGAAGAAACAGTTGATGAAACTCACGCGACAACTTCGTATTTTGAAGGTGAGTTTGTTGGTGACGCACCAACGACAATCACCACAACGCAACCAAGTATTGTTTCAACACAAGAAGAAATTGTTGATGTTGCCGTTGTCACCGGCGACGCTGTTGCGCCAACTGCTATCTCTTCGATTGAAGCAAGTAAAAAGAAGCGTGACAAAATTATTAATTATGTTGTCAAAGAAGGTGATACAGTTTCTGGTATCGCGTCGCAGTTTGGACTCAAAACAACTTCGCTTTTGTGGGCAAACAATATGTCTGCCGGTAGTTATTTAAAGCCTGGGCAAAATCTTGATATTC
This sequence comes from Candidatus Falkowiibacteriota bacterium, assembly GCA_020849205.1. Taxonomy (GTDB): domain Bacteria; phylum Patescibacteriota; class Patescibacteriia; order CAIXNZ01; family JADLGS01; genus JADLGS01. The sequence goes on from JADLGS010000092.1 coordinate 4,724, forward strand.
CTCCAGTTGATGGAATCATCTATACTGTCGCGAAGGGTGATAAGCTTTCAACCATTGCCAAGAAATATAATTCAAAAGTTGATGATATCATTTCATTTAACAAACTTGCGGATGCTTCTGATATTACGACTGGACTTGTGCTCGTGTTGCCGGGTGGTGAACCGTATCGTGCGCCAGCACCGATTCAACCGGTGAAGGTTGCGCCTGTCAAAAACATCTTTACTGGAAATCAAAAACCAGATACATCAAAAGATGGATTTATTTGGCCAACAACCACTCGTCGTATTTCGCAATATTACAGCTGGCGTCATACGGCGCTTGATATCGATGGTGAGTTTGGAGATATCATCTGGTCAATTGGTGATGGTACAGTTTCGCGTGTGCAATATCTCACTCGTGATTATGGTTATCATGTTATTGTTGATCATGGTAATGGCGTTCAATCATTGTACGCTCACTTCCAAAAGATTTATGTCCAACCTGGGCAAAAGGTGAAGAAGGGTGATAGTTTGGGCGAAATGGGATCAACTGGACGCTCAACAGGATCACACTTACACTTTGAAGTTCGGGTCGGCGGTAAACGCCTGAATCCTTTTGCGTGGGTTTCTAAGTAGACTGTAAGAAAAAGTCTAAACTCTAAGTTCTAAACTCTAAACAAAAGACTAAATTCTAAACTTTAACCTACTTGCCGGCAGGCAGGCTCTAAATTAGAGTTAGATTTTAGAGATTAGATTTGATTTAGTATTTAGAGTTTAGTATTTAGAATTTGTAATCTATTCTTGCAATTTTCTTAAGATACGGTAAGATACAATCACTATTATAAACAACTATGTTACAAAGATTATTAATCGTTTCAATTTTAACAGTTTCGTTGATCCCAACGTCTTTCGTGTCGGCCGATCCTGGTCCACTGGATCAATACGGAGGACATGAGTGTACGCATCAATGCGAAGAAGAATATGGATTGGCTTACAATCAATATCATCTTCATGCAACACCTGCGACACCACACCACTTACTTGGTAGTTCGACAAAACCGTTGATGGGCTTCCTCTCAAATCCAACCAAAACAGAACTTGCTTTTCCAGCATCACTTCTTGGTCACGACGCGACTATGATCAAAAATGACGCGCTTGATGTATCGCTTTGTATGGGAGCAACCATTTTTGCTCATGGTATCTATGACGCCTCTGGTAAAGTTCGCGTCGCACCAGTGTGCGAAGCCTTTACTCCGCAAGTACTTGATTATGGATACGCAACTCTTCCAAAGTCAGAAGGCGTAACGCAGACAAAAGCATACAGCTTCGCACGTGATTACCAACGACGTGCTTACTTTACCGATATGATTCCTCTCACAGAACTTAACGGCATGATGATTCAAGGAATCACGGACACTGCAATCTACACTGTTACCTCATCAGACGGAAAACTCATGCTCCGCAAGATCTCAACCACAGAAAAAATCGACCACATGGAACAAAACAAAATCCTCCTTGATGACTCAGTCGTGTACTCATACCCAATCATTAAATAGCACACGCCAAAACTACTCCTCCGAGGAGTAGTTTTGTTGTTTGACAATATGAGTAATACGTGATAATTTCGTTTTAACTCAAACAAGAGTTGTACTTTTCATATGGAGGATATTGTTATGGGTGTTATTAATGCTATTTCTCAAGAAACCGGTGCGGCAAAATGGTTTGTAGCAGTATGTTTGACTATTGTAGTTGGGATTGTATTGGCTGTTGGTTTTCGCGCTGCTTTTGTGTATGAGGTAGAATTCGCTCAAATTGGCTTCATCTATAATCGGGTTAATGGAAAGATTGAAAAAGTTCCACATCCTGGTTATCGCATCGTATATCCATTTATTGAAGAAGGGAATACGATTGATGCTCGCCCATTTCAGGTTTGTATCAATGCGAATAATCGGGTGCTCAATTGCAAATTGGTTCAATTTGATCCAAAAGGGCTCGATGTATTTCTCAGTCTTCATGGACGTGACTTTCAGAATAATTTAACTGACATTCTAAA
>JADLGS010000093.1 GCA_020849205.1 Candidatus Falkowiibacteriota bacterium
AAATCATGAAAAAGTTTTTTTCTACATTAGGCAAACAAATCGGAATCGATCTTGGAACCTCAAATACTCTTGTCTATGACAAAGAAAAAGGTTTGATTATTAACGAACCTTCTGTTGTAGCTGTTAATCAAAAAACAGACGCTATTGTTGCTGTTGGAAGTGAAGCACGTAAGATGATTGGAAAAACACCTCAGCACATCGTCGCAATCAAACCTCTCGTTGATGGTGTTATTTCTGACTTTGAAGTTACAGAAAAAATGTTGAAGTATTTTATCGATAAGGCGACTGGGGTTACTGGATGGAAAATGTTTAGCAAGCCACGCGTTGTTATTGGCATCCCACTCGAAATTACTGAAGTAGAAAAAAAGGCTGTTGAAGACGCGGTGCTTCACGCTGGGGCAAAAGAAGTTTTTCTCATAGAAACGCCTATAGCAGCTGCTATTGGTTGCAATCTTCCTATCCAAGAAGCTATTGGAACAATGATTGTTGATATTGGAGCTGGTACGACAGAAATAGCGGTATTGTCATTGGGCGGGGTAGTAACATGGAAAACTATTAAGATTGCGGGGGATGAATTCAATAAAAATATTATTAACTACGCCCGCACTCACTTCAATTTAGTTTTGGGTGAAAAGGTTGCAGAAGAAATTAAAGTTAAGATTGGTTCTGCTGACACACTCTCGACACCACTTGAAACACAGATGCGTGGTCGCGACATCATTTCAGGTCTTCCAAAAGAAATTATTGTTAATGACGCGCAAATTCGTGAAAGTTTGTCGCGAAGTATTCAAATTATAATCAATAACATCAAGTCAACGCTTGAGGTAACTCCACCAGAGTTAGTTGCTGATATTTATGAACGTGGAATTACTCTTATTGGTGGAGGCGCGCTACTCAAAAACATTAGTGTTGCTATATCAAAAGCAACCAAAATTCCTGTTCATGTTGCCGAAGATCCAATTACAGCTGTAGTACGTGGTACTGGTTATTTGCTTGATGACGATGTTTTATTGAAAAGCGTAACATCTCCATCTACTCAAGACTCTAATTAAGAGCGTTTATGAATCAAAGACTATCATCATTTGGGGTGCAATTTTTCATCCTTATATTAGGCGTCCCTTTTGTATATCTTTTGTTTTTTACCTCAGTATTTTTTCCTCAAGGACTCATCAACACGAAACTTGATTATCTCCTCAATACAAACTATTCACGAGATCTCATTTTGCAAAGTGCTACGAGTGAAATTGCAACTGAGTATCAAGAAATAACCGATCTCAAAAATTTTGAACGTGCCCACGCTCATGATATGTCGATTGCATACGTTATCGGACGTGATATTGATGTCTATAATGCGATTACTATAAACAAAGGAGAAAAAGATGGAATTAGGATTGGAGATATAGTTATCGCCGGTGATGGCGTTGTGGTTGGTAAAATTTTGTCATCAACAACATCTCGAAGTACCGTTATTTTACTCAATGATCCATTTGTGAGTCTTACCGTGAAGTTGCTTGGCAAACAAGAGGAAATAGGTGTAACAAAAGGAAATTTTAGTAGTGATATTACTATCGATCTCATTCCACAAAACACTGAAATCAAGGAAGGTGATGTTGTTGTAACAAGTAGCCTAACCGGCGAATCACCTGATGGTTTAATTGTAGGAATTGTAAAAAGAATTTCTGGATCATCAAATCAACTTTTTAAACAAGCAATCATTGAGTCACCAGTAAACGTTTTTAATTTCGCAACAGTAGGCGTAATACATTCACGACATGACAATCCTTAGTTTATATTTTTTATATTGCATCTTCCTCAGTCTTTTTACCAAGTATTCACTATGGTTTGATTTTGTATCATTACTTTCTCTTACTGTTGTATTTGTTGTGCTTGTTACTCTTTTTCAAAACCGAGTATCGTCTTTATTATTTTGTTTAATTCTAGCCCTTACCTTACCTCACGTGAGCTATCTTTCATATGTCGCAAGTTTTGTTATTATTGCAACGTGTTACGCAATTACATTATTCTTTTCAAGATTTGTTTTTGCTCAAGTAACTGGAGCGTCAGTGATGTTTATTTGCGTCCTTGCGCATCTTTCGTATTATCTCGCCAGTATCGGAATCTCATGGCTTATTTCACTCGTTACGTTACAACAAACATACTCTATCCATGCTTCCTTTATATCTTTAAATACATTTTATTCTCTACTTATTACGAGCGTAATTACTTCCGTCATATATGTAGTGCTCAAGAAATCATTCAAGCAAACGTCAGGATTATTCATTTCATAATATGACAACACCAAAGCATGATCATTATGATTGGTATGACTATAATGGGGGAGACTTTGCGTCAAATCCATCCACCAAGGTTCATACGGTCGTTTCACCACGTACAACATTGTATGCAAGTATAATGCTTTTTGCATTGGCTTTTATATTATTTTCACGATCTTTGTATTTACAAGTGATTAAAGGACGTGAGTATGCGTCACTTTCATTTGGCAACAGTATTCGCAAAGAAATTCTTGTTCCAGACCGAGGAATTATTTATGACGCACAAAAGAATCCACTTGTTGTTAATATCCCACAATTTTCATTAACTATCACACCCTCGCTCTTACCTCGCTCTTTACAAGAAAGAGGTGAATACATTCAAAATATCGCAAGGCAGTTACAGATGAGTGACATGGTAATTTTTAATGTGTTGTCTGATTATCCGATGACTCATAAATACGAAATTCCCATTATAACTCGACTTACGTACAAAGAAGCATTAACGCTTATTACAAAAGTAAAAAGTTTTAATGCTTTACGAGTATCAATTTCAACTCACCGCGAATACTTAAATCCAAATTTTTCACATGTACTTGGTTATACTGGAAAAGTTAATGAACATGAACTCAGCCAAGACTCTCAACTCACACTCAATGACAACATTGGTAAAACAGGGTTAGAACTTTATTATGAAAAAGCGCTTCGAGGAAGTAAAGGCGAACAAGAGGTTGAGGTTGATTCATTTGGAAAATCTTCTGCCGTCATATCTCAAAGTAATCCAGTTTCTGGTGATACGCTCGTACTTAGCATTGACCAACGCTTTCAAGACAAGGTAACTCAGATTTTGCGCGATCACATGAGTAGGTATGGTAAACACAAAGGCGTTGTTGTTGCGAGTGATCCAAAATCTGGCGCTATCAAAGCGTTTGTTTCGCTACCTCAGTTTGACAACAACGACTTCTCTGGTGAAATTAGTTACGAGCAATACGAGGCATACACTCAAGATAAAAATCTTCCTCTTTATAATCGTGTTATTAATGGTGAATATCCATCAGGATCTACCGTTAAAACAGTTGTAGCGGCTGCGGCACTTGAAGAATCAGTTATTCAACCACAAACTTCAATATTTTCTTCTGGAGGAATCTGGGTTCAAAGACAATGGTATTTTCCTGATTGGAAAGCAGGAGGTCATGGTCAAACGAATGTATACAAAGCCATTGCAGATTCTGTAAACACTTTCTTTTATTATGTTGGTGGTGGTTATGAATCATTTGAGGGGCTAGGACTTGATCGACTTATTTCGTATTTCAAGAAGTTTGGACTAGGAGATGTTACGGGTATCGATATGCCTCATGAATCAAATGGATTTGTGCCTACGCGCGAGTGGAAATCCGAAGCAAAAAATGAAGAATGGTATATTGGTGATACCTATCACATTGCAATCGGTCAGGGTGATTTACTTGTAACTCCGCTTCAAGTACAACAATACACTTCTTATTTTGCGAACAATGGAAAAGCATATAAACCTTTTCTTGTGTCATCAATCATTGATGAAGATTTGATCGAAAAAAAGACAGAACCACAAATCGCTTTTGAAAATGTGGTATCAAAGGAATCATCGACTATTGTAAGAGAGGGAATGAGACGCGGCGTCACTGAAGGATCGTCACGTTATTTAGAACAACTACCATTTTCAAGCGCTGGAAAGACTGGTACGGCTCAATTTGCAAAAAATAAGCCACCACATGCGTGGTTTACGGGATTTGCGCCTTACGATGATCCTGAATTAGTAGTTACCGTTCTTATTGAAGAAGGTATCGAAGGTTCGACGTATGCCGTTCCGGTTGCTTATGAGGTATTTAAAGCGTATTTTGAGCTTTCAGACGATGCCAAAACAATTGACTAAGCGCATAATTTTTCGTATACTTAAAACTCACTAACCATTATGGACAAAATATTAATTTCAAAAAAAGGACTTGAAGATCTTCAAAAAGAACTCAATGAATTAAAGACGGTAAAGATGCCAATTATTGTTTCTCGTATCGAGGAAGCAATTAAATTAGGTGATTTAAGTGAAAACGCAGAGTATCAAGAAGCAAAAGATGATCAGGGGATGACTGCTGCTCGTATCAGAGAATTAGAAAATATTGTTAAAACCGCTGAAGTCGTAGAAAAATCTGATGGCGATGTAGTTGAGATTGGGTCAATCATTACAATTGTCGACGAATCAAATAAAGAAAAGATTATTGAAATCGTGGATCAAACACAGGCTAATCCTCTCGAAAACAAAATCTCGAACGAATCACCGCTTGGTTCAGCTTTTATGGGATACAAAAAAGGATCTCGGGTTACTGTTAAGTTACCGGCTGGCGATAAGCAATACACTATCAAAGACATCAAATAAGTTGTTTGAATAAAACTTCAAATTACGGTACAATTACTGGGTATAAAAAATATATGTACACAAACCCAGAAAAGCAGAATAGATTGGAAAAATTGGCTAAACTCAAAGAACTTGGCTATCATCCGTATCCCGCTAAATTCAACAAAACATCCCTTGTAAGCGAAATCACGCAACTTGAGGACACAAAACCCTGCCAAACAGCAGGTCGTCTTATGACGCTTCGTGATATGGGTAAAATTTGTTTTGCTCATATCCAAGATGAATCTGGTCGCGCTCAAGTAGTTTTTCAGCAAGATGAAGTCGGTAAAGATGTATACAAAACCATTGTTTCACTTTTAGATCTTGGTGATCACATTGGCGTAAGCGGAGAAATTTTTACTACCAAGAAAGGCGAGAAGAGTTTGCTCGTTAAGGAGTTTTCTTTTCTTGGAAAAGCGCTGCTACCACTTCCAGAAAAATTTCATGGACTTTCGGATCAAGAAACAGCATATCGTCAACGTTATCTTGATGTCATCAGCAATGAAGAGACTCGCAAGCGTTTTATTTTTAGATCAAATCTAATCAAAGCATTGCGTCAATTTTATTGGGATAATGGTTTTATGGAGGTAGAAACACCAACGCTACTTCACAAAGCCACTGGCGCAAACGCGCAACCCTATCATACGCACAACAATGCTCTTGATATGGATATTGTGTTACGTATTTCACATGAACTACCACTCAAAGAAATTATCGTCGCTGGTTACGACAAAGTTTTTGAACTTGGGAAAGCATTTCGAAACGAAGGACAAGATCCTTCACATCTTCCTGAACACACACACTTAGAACATTATGCTGCGTACTGGGACTACCAAGATAACATTGCGTTCACAGAAAAAATGTTTGAATATCTTTTTGATACTCTCGCATTACCAAAAGTAATGAATATCAAAAACAAAGACGGTGAACTTAAGGAAGTTGATTGGTCGACTCCATGGAAAAAAATTAACTACATTGATTTAGTAAATAAAGACTCAGGTTTAGATATTTTGTCGTACACAGACGCAGACGCGTTGCGCAAAGATCTCAAAAAGAAAAAAATTGAATTTGATGGAATGGAGTCAATGGGACTATCAACGTTAATCGATTATGTATACAAAAAAGTTTCACGACCAAAGCTTATCAATCCTACGATTCTTTACAACTATCCAAAGTCATTACAACCATTAGCGCGTGTTAATGACGAAAACAACGCTATTGTTGATCAATTTCAACTTGTAGTAAATGGATGGGAAATATTAAAAGCGTACTCCGAATTAGTCGATCCAGTCGATCAACGCGCTCGTTTTGAAGAGCAATCAAAGGCAAAAAGCGCCG
>JADLGS010000094.1 GCA_020849205.1 Candidatus Falkowiibacteriota bacterium
AATCACCAAAGACGAGATGCAAGGCGTGCCACATCATTTGGTGGATTTTTTGACACCAGATCAGGCGGTGAGTGTTTTTGATTTTCAAAAGCGCGCGTTTGAAATTATTGATGACATCATTGCGCGTGGCAAAACTCCACTACTTGTAGGAGGAACAGGTTTTTATATTTCTGCTGTGATAGAAAATTATCAACTTCGTCCTGGTGTTGTAGATCAGAAATTACGTGATGAGCTCAATGCGCTTACACTTGAAGCATTACAAGAGCGAGTTAAAGAATTTAATCCGCCATTAACTTTGGATATCAAAAACAAGGTTCGTATTGTTCGTTTTATCGAAAACAAATTAGCAGACGCTTCGTACGAACCAACTTTGGAAGTACCAAAGTATGACGTTTTAATAATCGAACCAGAATTTGATCGTGAAATGTTAAACAAAAGAATCAACGCACGCGTGAAGCTCATGTTTGAAAACGGGTTAGTTGGGGAGGTGGCTGGGCTTGTGGATAAGTATGGCAAAGACGCCCCTGCTTTTAATGCTATAGGGTATCGTGAGTTCTTGCCTTACAATAACCTCTCAGACCTCAAAAATGACGATTTAAGCGCGATTAGGGAGGAGATTGCTATCAATTCACGGCATTACGCTAAACGACAGATTACGTGGTTTAGACGCTATCTAAATAAATACATCCACAAGGACCTCTCTACTACTCTTCTTAAGGTACATGATTTCTTGACATAAACTAATATCTATGGTAATACGATAACATTAGTTTGTGTACATTTAATCTCAACCAAAAGGAGGGTCCATGACCCTGACTTATGAATATGTGGCATTGCTTTTTGCAAATCTGCTTAAAGAGCAGTTTGAGTATGCAGCAACGTCATTGCATAAACGAAACCCACTCGCATCAGAAGTGATTCGAATGTCTGACTCTGATCGTAACGAATTACACATTCTGTTACGCAAGTTTTTTGAAACTGGTAGTCCTGTCCAATGGTTTATTGGTCACCCAGCAAAAGGCGGGGGAGTTCTCACGAGGGCAGATGTTACTGGTGAAGTTAAAAATGGTAATTTTGTCATCACCATGCTGAGCCCTCACATTTACTATTTTTGGCTACCTCTGGCAAAAGTTTTTATGGGTGATACCCAACTATTTGAGAAAGATATTTCGTTATCCGAAATTGCGGTGCTCAAAGCTTTCGCATCGCTCATTGAAGTCGATGAAGTGTTCATTCCTAACGATCCCATGCACAGTAGAATTGTGACGATTTCAATACCACAGAATCTTCTCGCCCCTATTTAGGGGCTTTTTTATTTATTACGCCAAAAGATCTTAATTCTCCATCAATTGCTGCTGCGATGATAGATTTATTTTTTTCAAGAAAAGATAAAGCAGCGGGATCTGCAAGAATTTTTTTGTCTGTGAATAAAATTTCAATTTTTGCATTTGTGAGTGCATTTTTAAATGCAGTTTTTAAATATTCCCTTAAGCTTGACGGTATATTTACCTCAACGTCAACTCTATTATAATACTCCGAAGAATTAATTTGCATAATTTCTTTTCCGTCTGCCATGATTGCATCTATCACTGCTTGTTGATAATTTTCTGGCGAGAGTTTAAGATTTTCTCGAACTATTCGTGCAATCGCTGGGGCTAAAATATCTTGAGGAATCTTTAAACTCTTGATCGCATTTTCATATTCCTCAATAGAAGGTGGTGTGTTATTTATTACAAAATATTCCTCAGCACCTTCAGTTGAGTTTTTTGTTTGAAGGTAGTTTTCTGGGTTTGAGGGGTCAGAAAGTTCTTCACCTTCCGCTAAACCAAATTCGGGCTCAACCTTTTCAATATTTTTTTCTTGTACGAGCTTTATCAAATTCATAACCTTTACTTCTTCTTTTGCGATATCACTGATCAGTTGTTCGCGGTTGGAAATTGAGTCTTCCGTTTTTAATTTATGAAGTCTGTTGGCGATTAATGGCATTGAATGAGTTTGAAAATATTCAAGCAACTCAGATGGGTTGTTGATAATAGTTTCTGGCGCGCGAAGCTTTTGATGAAGTTCGCTATTAAGTCTTTTTATTTCCTGCATAAATGTGTATGCATGTTTTAGATATAAAATTAGTATATCAAAAAACACTCTTGCCTGTATAGACAAGAGTGTTTTATTTACGCGAGTAGTTTTTTCATGAGTTCAAGAGCAGCTTGTGGATTTGCTTTTCCTTTTGATTTTGCCATTACTTGGCCGACAAGCGCTTGTAATGCCTTTTCTTTTCCTGCTTTATAATCTGCTACTGATTTCTCGTTTGCAGCGATCACTTCTTTGATGATTCCTTCGAGTGCGCCATCATCCGCCATTTGACATAGATCATGTTCCAACATGATTGCTGAGGCGTCACCGCCTTTATCAAGCATGATTTCAAGAATCTTCTGACCATTAGTTGAATTTACTTTATTTGTCGACAACAGGCAGATGAGCTCAGCAAAATTTTCTGCTGTAAGTGGACTTGTCGCAAGGTCTTTGTCGGTATCTGCGAGCAACGTAGAGAGGCGATTAATTGTCCAGTTGCACGCAAGTTGCGTTAATGCAGTTTTTTGGGTAGTCCAGTCGAGATCAGCTGCATCGTTTGCCCAACTTTCAAGCTCCGAAATTACGTTGTCAAAAAATAACGCAAGTTCCTTTTGTCCAACAAGTGTATTGGCGTCGTCAACTGAGAGGTTGTATTCGCCCATGAGACGACGTCGCTTGTCGAGTGGTAATTCTGGGAGTGATGATTTGAGGCAATAGACATTAATTTCATGACCGCTGTTTGCCTCTTCGCATGAAGTAGTAGGTTTTTCCAGATTAAATTTAAGCGGTGGAAGATCTGGGTCGGGGAAGTAGCGATAATCTTTTGCGCCTTCTTTTGAACGCTGCTCTTGCGTTGTTCCTGTTGCAGCATCAAAGCCACGCGTTGTTTCTGTTGTCGGTGGTGTACCAGCATTCCACAACTCAGTTTGACGACTGATCTCAAATTCAATTGCCTTTGCGACGTTGTTAAACGAATTAATGTTTTTGATTTCAGTTTTTGGATATAATTTTGTATCACCTTTTGGACGCATCGAAATATTTGCGTCGCATCGAAGATGTCCTTTTTCCATATCAGCGTCAGAAACGCCAAGATATCGCATGATAAGGCGAAGCTCTTGCATGTAAGCCTTGGCATGTGATGGAGTTGTGATGTCTGGCTCAGAAACGATTTCCATTAATGGAGTGCCGCCGCGATTGTAATCAACGAGCGTGTCTTTGCTGTAATGAGTGTTTTTTGCAGCATCTTCTTCTAAATGAAGTCTGTTGATGCGAATTTTAACCAACTCTTTTGTGTCAGGGTCGATAAATTCAAGATATCCATTTTTTCCGATTGGTTGATCGAATTGTGAGATTTGGTAGGCTTTTGGAAGATCAGGATAAAAATAATGCTTACGATCAAATTTTGAAGACTCTGGAATTTCACAATTCAAAGAGAGCGCTGCGCGGATTGCCCAGCGGATTGCTTCTTTGTTTGCGACTGGGAGTGTGCCGGGATGACCCATACAAACAGGACAAACGGTAGTGTTTGGTGGCAACTCTTCGCTTGCGTTATCGCAAGCGCAAAACATTTTTGATTTAGTTTTTTGTTGGACGTGAACCTCAAGTCCAATAATGACTTCTAATTCCATAGTGGGGTAATGGTACCTGCAAAACTAGTTTTTGTCTACTGTTGCAACAGGGTTTTCTTTGAGAGATTTGTAGAGTAAAAGCGTTGGAAAGGCAAGGAGTGGAGTAGCGATCGCAGAAATAATTATTGATCCAAGATTTTCAAGCGCAACAGCTGTTAGATTCGTAAAGTCTTGTGCCGATCCTGGTATAAGACCTCCAACTACACCACCGAGTAATCCAACAAAAAATCCAAAAACAATTTGTGGGGCGATTGTCTTCCAGAGCGTTTGCCACCAACGACCAACTACAAGATTTTTAGAATTTGCGAGTGCTTGAGAAACAGTAAGTTTTTCATCACTCAATAATTGGTTTAATGCCGCGAATTGATACCAGATAGCAAAAATAATACCCGGGATAATAAGTAAAATCATTCCTCCAACAACGATCAATCCGCTTACGAATGCGATAAAAATAAAGCGACCAAGTTTTTTGTATGATGATGCATACAATTCATTCCAATTAAGCGATTGTGAGTTCAAAACATTCCAGCACCCCATGATAATCGTAAGGTTGATGTAGATCAGCGCTAAAATGGCAATACATCCCAAAAGTAGCGCGGGAATAACGAGCGCTGGTTTGAGAGCTGCGATTGTTGTGGCAAAGGTGATGATTGCGCTTGTAAGAACTAAGTATGATAGTGGCGCAATGAATTGCTTGATGCTTGTTTTATAGAGATTCCACGACTGTGAAATAAGTTGCTTGACTGTGATAATCATATTTTTATTTACTTAATAATGGTTTAATAATTGACCAAAGTTCCTCAGAGATATCCTCGATACTACGAAGTTTTTCGTTAAGTTCACAAGAGATGAGTTGATACGTTTGAGGATCTTTATTGTGAAGCGCGAGGTACGACGCTTCTGCGTTCTTGAGGTGATCGAGATCTGCCTCGTGAATGTCTCGTTTCAGTGTTGTGTAGGATCGAGCTTGCTTTTGATCCACAAGTTTTTGGGCAGTCGCTGGAGGAACGTGTAAGATGACATTGACATCCGGCTTTGGAATGGCAAAGAGATTATATTCAAGATCCAAGAGCCATTCAATGAATTGAGTACGATCGTAATCATTATTAATTTTTGCGCCCTGATGACCGATGTTGGCGGTGACATAACGATTGCAGATAACATGCACGCCATCATTGAGTAGTTGCTTCATGAGATGAGAAGCATCATATCTATCTACCGCAAAAAGAATTGACGCGCGATACGCTCCTACGTCTTGAGCTTGTCCATAATGTCCGTTGAGATATTCTTCTACTGGTCCTGCAGACTTTTTTCCATATTGAGGAAAATCAAAAAGATGGACTTTGTATCCTTCTTCTTGCATACGCGTGAGGAGGAGTTGGGTTTGCGTGCCCTTACCCGACCCGTCAACACCGTCGATTACGATTAATTTCCCGACCATATGTGTTTCTGTGTGGTAATTATACTACGTAATAAGAAAAATCTAAACTCTAAAGACTAAACTCTAAACCAAGGTCTAAACTCTAAAAACAAAAGTCCAATTAGATTTTAGGTATTAGATTTTAGGGTTTAGTTTAGATCTTAGAGTTTAGAGCTTAGACTTTCCTAGAGCCCGTAGTTTTCTTTGAGCTCATCAATTTTACCACTCATAATGTGTTTTTGCTCTTCTTGTTTTTCTTGCCATGAGAAAGTAGTGCTTGAGTATTGAGCTTGGAGGCGTTGATGAGCAGTGATTGCAGCATCGGCAGGAGAGAGTTGTGATGACAATTCTTGGAATGTTACCTGACAAATACGCTCACCGGGGAAGAGACGCACTGATTGATAGCTTGTATTGTTTTTGATAGGAATCATGAGCTGACCTTGATATCCTGAGTCGATAACTCCAGAGATATCTACCGTCAAACCTCTTCGATTAAATGAAGATCTCGGAAAGAGATTACCCATGAGTTCGAGGTTTTTGATATGTAAAGATTCAAGGGTAGTTGCGATTACGTATTCACCGGGTAGTACGTCAAAGAATTGTCCCGGCAAAAGATTTACGATTTCAAAGAAATTCTTGTTACCTAGATTATTCAGGTAGTCGATTGCGAGCGCGGTTCTTCCTTTTTGTGTCATTTCCCATGTCTTTCCAACATAAAAAGTATAACCAAGGCGCAAGTCGACTGAATGTGGTTGTAATTGAAAAGCGTCGATGTTGGGGGTAAATACCAATCAACCGGCTTTAATGTTGTGTAATATTTCTGTTTTAGTGAGTATCGACATGTTTACTATAGGTTGTAAAAATCATCACCGTGTCATTTTCTGTAATTGGTTCGCTTATTGACTCAATTACGAAGTGTCTTGGGAGTGGTGGGAAAAAGACGTCACATTCAAAATCTTTTGAGATTATGGTGATAATAACTTTTGAGCACGATGGGTGAGACAGCGCTGTGGTATACAGCATTGCTCCACCGATTACAAAAATCTCGCCTCCAGTACTTGTATTCTCTAATGATTGAAGCGCTTCGTCAAGAGAGGGGAAAATTGCTACCTCTGGTGGTACGTTAAGCTCTTGATTTGAGGAGATTACAATGTTGGTCCGTAAAGGTAGAGGGCGATACTGTTGCGGTAATGATTCCCAGGTTTTTCTCCCCATAATAACAGTGTTATGGCCATTGCCTTTGGTCGTTTTTGCAAAAAATTTAAGATCACTTGGGAGATGCCAAGGGATTGTGTTATTTTTTCCTATTCCGTTACGTGAATCACAAGCGACTATACAGGTGAATTGTGGTAATGACATCTAGACTGCAATTTCAAATTTAATAAATGGATCGTGTTCGTATCCAACGAGTTCAAAGTCATCTATTGTTAATTCGTGCATTGGCTTGTTGGCAATTTTGATGGTAGGAAGTTTTTTTGGTGTGCGAGTCAGCTGTTCCTTGATTCCTTCTATGTGATTTTTATAGATATGAGCATCGCCAATAGTGTGAATAAAATACCGTGG
>JADLGS010000095.1 GCA_020849205.1 Candidatus Falkowiibacteriota bacterium
AGTTTTGGCTTTTTGCTCTGCTTGCGCGATGAGTTCCGATGATGAGTCAAATCCTGTATACTGTACGTGAAGTGAAGAAAAAAATTCAATAAGACGTCCATTACCGCATCCTGCATCCAAAATCTCTTGACCCGAGTTGATATATGGCTTAAAGTAATCAAAATCACCCCATAACTTGTATCTTGTCAAGCTGAAATGTGGGGCGATCGTGTTATATGTATCATTTACCTTGGCGACAATCGCCAAACTTTCTTCCCTATTCATATTCTGCCTATTTATTTACATGCTTGCGATTCATCAAACAATTTTACAAGAATTAGCCTCTCAAAACCTACCTCTTCACGAAAAAGAGGTTGTTAAAATTATCAGAAAACACTCAAAAAAGGCTAAAATCGCGCCTCCTTCAAAGAAAGAACTGCTCATATCCTATCATACTTTAGTGGATAATAAAAGCATAGAAAAAAACTTAGCGCTTGAAGATACGCTCAAAAAACGAGAAATAAGAACCCTCTCAGGCGTCGCTCCCATTGCCGTTCTCACCAAACCCTACTTTTGTCCTGGTAAGTGCGCTTTTTGTCCAACAGAAACTCGAATGCCAAAATCGTATCTCTCGAATGAACCCGCGGTTATGCGCGCGGTATTAAACAAATGGGATCCATACGATCAAGTCGTGTCGCGCCTTAAGGCATACAAAGCAAATGGTCACGACACCAGTAAGTGCGAGTTTATTGTAATTGGTGGTACGTGGTCTTTTTTACCAAAACGTTATCAATCATGGTTTATCAAAAGACTCTTTGATGGACTTAATGGATTTACCGCTACTTCCTTAGCCAAGGCGCAAAAATTTAACGAAACTGCGCAACATCGAGCAGTTGGCTTGTGTCTTGAAACTCGCCCTGACTACATCACGACTCAAGAAGTTATTCGTATGCGTGAATTAGGATGCACGCGCGTCGAAATTGGTCTCCAATCAACAGATGTTGAAGTTCTTAAACTCAATAAACGAGGGCACGGTGTCGAAACAGTTCGAAGAGCGACGCGATTATTGCGTGACGCAGGATTTAAAATTTCGTATCACCTCATGCCAAATCTTCCCGGCGCAACCCCAGACAAAGACATTCAAACATTTAGAGATACTTTTAATGATCCGGGGCTTAAACCAGATATGGTTAAAATTTATCCGTGCGTCGTAGTTAAAGACGCTGAAATTTATGATTGGTGGAAAAACGGAACATATAAACCGTATGATGACGAAACGCTGTTTAACACCCTTATCGAGTGTAAAAAATTTATTCCAACTTACTGTCGCGTTACGCGCTTGATCAGAGACATTCCTACAACGAGCGTCTACGCGGGCAACATGCGCGCAAATTTACGACAAGATATTTTGCAACATCTCCAAAAGATTAATCAACCTTGTCGCTGTATACGTTGCAGAGAACCAAAACATCAGGAAGTTGATCCCAACTCCATCACACTCACTCACCTTGCCTACGAAACCGAAGGTGGTACAGAATATTTTATTTCATATGAATCAAAAGATAACTCAACACTTTTTGGGTTCGTGAGACTACGACTCCCTTTTGATATTTCCAAAAAAATAACTTCAAAACTCCCAGCGCTCAAAAAGAGCGCTCTCATAAGAGAGTTGCATGTGTATGGCGCCGTCGTACCAATCAATTCACAAGGCAATAAGGTTCAGCACAAAGGACTTGGAACACGTCTCATGCACGAGGCAGAAAAAATCGCCGCGCAACATGGTTACAATAAAATCAGCGTAATCTCTGGTATTGGTGTGCGTAAATACTACGAAAAACTTGGCTATCATCAAGAATCGACCTATATGACGAAAACAATACGTTAATTTATTGTTTCATTGATTTCTTGATTATATAAAAATACTTGACATACTTTGATGTATTGTTTATACTAAAAATAGTTTGTAAGAGATATCTGATCGTTTAAGGGGTTTAAACGTACCCTATGACAAGATATCAGAAATGACCGAGACTGCGTTTGTGAAGAAAGCTTATATTCAGAAGTACTGATTGCTTTCAATGGGGCGTGCACGCCCCGCATCAAGGGCCCGCAAGGGCAGATCCTACCTCAATCTCGAGGGGGAAAATTTCGGACAGCCCGTTGAGTCACGTTGCTCTTCGGGCTTTTTTAATTATTCAATATTTGGTATGATTATCGACATGAAAAACATACAAAACTTTGATCCACAGATCGCTGACCTCATTGCCAAAGAAACGAACCGTCAAGAAGAGGGTTTGGTTATGATTGCTTCAGAAAACTACGCTTCACAAAGCGTGATGGAAGCGATGAATTCTCCATTGCAAAATAAATATTCAGAAGGTTATCCCGGCAAACGTTACTACACGGGAAATGAATTTGTCGACCAAATTGAAAATCTTGCCATTGCGCGAGCAAAAGAAATTTTTGGCGTCGAACATGTGAACGTACAACCACACTCAGGTTCGACTGGAAATGCTGCTGCCTACATGGCGTGCTTAAAACCAGGCGACACAATTCTTGGAATGAATCTTTCTCATGGTGGACACCTCACTCACGGCTCTCCTGTAAATTTTTCTGGTCAAACATATAAATTTGTATCGTACGGAGTTTCATCTCAAAACGAACAACTCGACTACGAAGAAATTCGCAGACTCGCCCTTGAACATAAACCAAAAATGATTGTCTGTGGCGCTACCGCATATCCTCGCGCAATTGATTTCAAAAAGTTCTCTGAGATCGCCAAGGAGGTACAAGCCTATCTTCATGCAGACATCTCACACATCGCAGGAATCATCGTTGCGGGTGTGCATCAATCACCTGTTGGATACGCAGACACGATCATGACTACAACGCAAAAAACGCTCAAAGTTCCGCGATCTGATATCATCATTATTACTATCAAAGATCAATACCAATAGATCTATCACGCGCACAAAAAAAAGAAT
>JADLGS010000096.1 GCA_020849205.1 Candidatus Falkowiibacteriota bacterium
ATGCTGTGTGCTTGAAAAAATACGCGATGAAATTGCGAATCAAGCGATACTCGCGTCACCTCCCCGATTCTTGCGTCTCGAATCCATGTATACAGCCATGAATTAAACACTCCAAAGTTATGAGAAAAAACATATACCGACAACGCTGACAAACTCACGAGCGCATACCACGCAGATGAAAATAACGAAACGCCCAGCGCTTGTAATTCTTTTTTATAGATACCAATCAACGGCAAGGCAACGAAGTAGAGATAGTTATTTGCGTCACCAATCACAAATCCCAAAGGATTGCTGCGCAAGATCCCACGAACTACCGCAAGAATCGCGAGCGCAAAAAAAGCTATCCAAAGTTTCATCGCATTCGAATTTTTGATTGAAACGCTTAATCGTGACCAAAAATCTTTTGAACTCATAAGCATGAGTATACACGTCGCAAAAAGTAATATCCGAATCGAAATTTTTGCGTCACCAATATTGATCGCAAATTCATAACCAAACGATCCGATTATGGCGTTTGCTAGAATGAGCGAAAGCGCAAGCGCGCTATTTCCTCGTGTGTAATAGACAAACATCACGACTAAGACAAGAGCCCCAACAGTTGAAGCAAGAGGGTTCCAAATAGTAAGAAACGATGCGATGTAATACAAAACAAAAAATAACATATTATTGCAGCGATGATTGGGTGCGTGGTTTTATTTTCAAAAAATTAACTGTATACGCAAGAATCATACTCACAGGATGAAGCAACAGTAGTACACTATAGGCAAAAATACCTATATGTTTTTTGAAATAGATGCGCATACCTTTGTTAAATCTTTTTTGTTTTGCTGGAGCCGCAACAGTAGCAAATGATCTTCCTTCATAATGCATCACATGTACATCTGCGCAAAAATAATTTTGGAATCCTTTTTTGATTGCCATTTCGCAAATATCCTCATCTTCCCACAACAAAGGATACGATTCATCCCACAATCCAATTTCAAGCGCACGCGCGCGGGACGTAAACAAAAAAGCTCCCATAAGATGTTGCGCAGGTTGCGACACCGTGTAGTTAAACGCATGTGACCAATAATTTCGCACCGCGCGCGTGGCGTACACGTGATGTAATTTAAAAAGTATCCATATTTGCGACCACAGAGATGGTGAATTTTTTACTGTTGGTTGAAGCGATCCGTCTGCGTAGCGAAGCTGCGGCGCCACGAAGCCAAAGTTTGGACGGCTATTAAACTGAGAAATCAAACGAGCAAAAGGATCCATCACAAACTCCATATCAGGATTCATAAATGCAACATACTCGCCTGTCGATATCGCAAATCCCTGGTTCATCCCGCGCGAATATCCTCCATTTGTAGTATTAAGCACCACCTTCACTTCAGGATATTTTTGCGCAAGAAATGTTCCGATATCGTCACCTGAATTATTATCAACAACAATAACTTCGTGTTCGTCACGAACATACGTTTTAATGCTTTCCAAAAGCGCTGGCATATACTGCATGCTTTTGTAGGTTACGATGATGAGGGAGAGTTTCATTGCAGTTGAAAGTTAACAGTTATCAGTTTATTGTCTAAGGATACATGAATTTTTATGAACTAACAACTAACAACTTTCAACTGATAACTTGCGACAGCAAATACAAAAGCCCTGGTTCCCCAAGGCGTTTGTATGGCTCGTCACTGTATCAGTAACAAGTAATGTTAGTTCCACTCGTCAACGTAATCGTATGCTTGACCTCCGTTTGGTTCAAACTCCGAGAGTCCAAAACCTTCAGTCTCACTTCGCTCAATCATACTTACGCCGCAGCACTCCTTCTCGCTTGAGTCGGTGTTGCCGCATGACGGGCAGTAGTAATTATCGTCAATAACAAATGACATGAAATATGTTTTACTAAATAACTCCTTGTAAGATAAACGATATGAGTTTTGATGTCAATATGTTTATGCAATACAGTTGTGGAAAACGCAAATTTGGGGTCTCGCTATGTCAATGAATCTATGGTTCGTAAAATTTCATCAACACGGTTCTTCCATGTCATATCTTGAACATATGATTTGCGTTCTTGTTCTTTTTGTGGTGTATTCTCATCAAGCGCTTTTTGAATGTAATCAAGGAATTCATCGTGCGTATGAGCAACATACATAACATCGGTAAATTTTTCGATTCCACCACTCCATGTCGACACGACTGGTAAACCTGCGGCCAAATATTCATAGTACTTCATTGAGTTAGTAGACTTGATAAACTCAGAATTATTGTAGGTAATAATTCCGACATCAAAAGTGTTGTAGAATTTTGGAATATTTCTGTATGACACCGGCCCTGCAAAAACAATATTTGGAAATTTCATTAACCATTCTTTTGGAAAACCTTTCCACACTGGTCCAGCAAGCACAAGCGTCGCGTCTGTGTAACGCTTTGCAATTTTTTCGAGCAACTGCGTATCAATACGATCTTGCAAGATTCCAAGAAATCCTATGATAGGTCGAGGCTTGTCCGCAAGCTCACGCACCGTTTCGATCCCTTGGAAATGATCAAAGTCGACGGCATTTGGTAGCCACGATACATGCTTGTTGGAAAAACTTTCGGTGAGCTCTTGCGAAACTGTGTAAATCAAATCACTTTTAGCATCAATGATTTCGTAGTTTTTGAGCAACTGATCTTTGTGGCGCTTGTATGAACTATGCACCGCCCAGTTATCAATA
>JADLGS010000097.1 GCA_020849205.1 Candidatus Falkowiibacteriota bacterium
ACGTCATTCTGAGCGACCACGGCAGTCGCGACTGCCGTGGGAGTCGAAGAATCTGCTACCGTGAATAATATTTATAAGCAAAATCACTCAGATCTTTGTAGTCTGGATTAATTGAAAGTATGAGCGCATCCTTCTTTTCTCTTCTCCAACCCTTTAACTGTTTTTCGCGTCCAATGGCATTTTCAATACCATCAATTTCTTCGAAGTAAACTAATTTAGTTACATTATACCTAGATGTAAAACCTGAACCACCCGATTGAGTACGATGCTCGTACAACCTACCAATTAAATCAGTTGTTACGCCTATGTAAATAACTGAGTTTGAGTGATTAGATAAAATATATACAAATGATGATTCATGGGTAAGTCCCATAGTTGTGATTTCGCAGATTCTTCGACTGCGCTCAGAATGACGTGGTTAGGAAATAACGCAGATTCTTCGACTGCGCTCAGAATGACGTGGTTAGGAAATAACGCAGATTTTTCGACTGCGCTCAGAATGACGTGGTTATTTATGGCATGAGAGACCCAAACCATTTTTTCATTTGATTCGTAACGTTTTTGATCGATTTGTATTTTGAAAATCCGCCGTGTATTGACTGCGTCATCATATCACCCCACTTCACAAGCCCAACAGCGCACGTTGCTGCTACGTCATGAACTGAGTCTACGACAGCGGCGATATTTGAAGGATAGCCAAGTGTGGCAGACATTTTGAGAGTTTGTTTTGCAACTTCAACGATACGAGGTAATCGCGCACCACCACCGCACAAAATAACACCACCCGGGAGCGAAGCATCTCGTGAAATATCTTCCAATACTTCGTCAACTTTTTCAAAAATTTCTTCTGTGCGCGCGGCAATAATTTCGCAAACATATTCAAGAGAAACGCTACCTTCTTCTGAAGGATCAAATTCTGATAACGAAATTTCACGCCCCTTAACCATTGCATCAACGACAGCATTTCCATAAGTCAATTTAATACTCTCCGCTACTTCAAGCGAAGTACGAAGTCCGATCGCAATATCACTCGTTATGTGCTCTGAGCCAATTGGCAACACGCGCACGTGAAGCAACTCACCTTGTTCATACACTGCTATCGAAGTAGTCGAACTTCCAATATTAAGCACACACCCTCCTAATTCTTTTTGTTTGCTCGTTACTACAACCTCAGCGCACGCCAATGGGTTTACAACGATATCTTCAATATCAAGCGCTGACATGTAAACGCTCTTTGTTAAATTATTTATTTGTGACTTCATTCCCTCGATGATAAACGCATCAACTTCAAGACGACGTCCATTCATACCAATTGGATCCTTGATTCCCTCTTGACCATCTACCGCAAAAGCGCGCGGAACTACATGAATAATTTCATAGTTTGGTGGGATCGAAAGAGTTTTCGCAGCTTCTAATGAACGCATAACATCATCTTGCATGATTTCACCGTCTACTTTTTGAACTGCAACTATCCCACGATGCACTTGTGACATAATATGCGAACCGTTCACGCTCACCCAAGCAGTTTCAAGGGGTAATCCAGTCGATTTCTCCGCCTTGTCGATTGCTTTTGAAATAGCTCGAACTGCATCATCAACGTTAGTGATGACGCCACGATTAACGCCCGCTGAATCTTCTTCGACAAAACCAACAATACTAAGATGAGGAATTTTTGATTCCTCTGTATATGTTCGTTGTCCAACCGCAATACGCACCTTGGTCGAACCGACATCAATTCCAACGATTATATCTTCGTGCATAAGAGTCATTATAACATATTTAGGTATGGGACAAACACCACTACGCCAATTGCGATAGCAAAGGCAACTACAATCACCACAACAGCCGCCATAATATCTTTCATATCCTTCACATATTCATTTACTCCCGGTTTTAACATATCCAACATTCGCTCAAATATCGAATTAATGATTTCAGCGACTAACACAAGCACAATAGCAAATGCCACAAAAAAGAACTCAACTCTCGTAATCTGAAAATAGATGCTCGCAAGTATCACGAGTAGTCCAATTACGCAATGAATTCTTAAATTCGGCTCTTCTTGGAGAGCGACCTTAAATCCGCGCAATGCGTGGGATAAACTTTTTGCAAATCTTTTCATGTTAATAGTTTAATTTTGAAACCGACAAATAACCCTGTAATTTTTTAAAATAATAATCTTCCTTATGCTTCATTTTTTTGTAATCGACGTCGCGCTTGTGGTCATACCCTAAGAGATGTAGCATTCCATGAATACACAAGAGCGCGTAGTGTTGTCGTATCGTATGCCCGTACTCCTTTGCTTTTGTTTTGATGTATGAGGGGCACAAGAGTAAGTCACCCGCCTGTCTAAACTCACCATCAGGAAATGAGAGAATGTCAGTAGGCGCGTCAACGTCTCGAAATTTGGCGTTTATTTTTTTTATCTGACTTGAAGTCATAAGTGTTACACTCACCTCGTTTGCATCACTTTTTTCACCACGAACAATAACTTCAAAAATAC
>JADLGS010000098.1 GCA_020849205.1 Candidatus Falkowiibacteriota bacterium
GAGCGTCCAATAAAACAGGTTAATTAGAAGAGTGGTTAATTCGCGACGAAGAATCTATAATTGTTCCGACATACTAGATTTCACGCTCGCTTAATGCTTCGCTCTGAATGACGTATTACAAAAATATAAATGTCCCATAAAGACTATTACAATATCTTAGGCGTTGCAAAGAATGCATCACAAGATGAAATAAAAAAAGCATTTCGAACGCTCGCTCATAAATATCACCCCGACAAACAAGGCGGGGATGAGGTTAAATTTAAAGAAATCAACGAAGCGTACCAAGTATTGTCTGATGACAAAAAAAGACAGCAATACGATCAATTTGGATCAAATTTTGAACAAGCTGGCTTTGGAGGTTTTGGCGGGGCGCAGGGTTTTAATTGGCAAGACTTTTCTACTCATTTTTCCGCCGGAGGCGGATCCGCCTTTGGCGGAGATATGGGCGACCTTGGAGATGTTTTTGGTGATTTTTTTGGGGGAGGGTCGCGTGGGTCTCGTAAACAAAAAGGTGTTGATATTCAAATTGATGTAACACTTGAATTCAAAGAATCAATTTTTGGCGTAACGAAAACTGTAGAATTATATAAAAACGCATCTTGCGCGACATGCACAGGAACTGGTGGAAAGCCAGGTTCAAAAAAACATACCTGTGAGCAGTGCAAAGGTTCAGGTCAGGTAGTTACACAAACTCTTACTATCCTTGGCGTGATTCAACAGCGCGCCACTTGTCAGTCATGCCAAGGACAAGGAGCGACTTATGAGGAAAAGTGCGGCACATGTAAAGGTCAAGGAATTACGAAGCAAAAAGAAGAGATTACAATACCAATCCCAGCTGGCGTAGATCATGGAGCGGTTTTGCAGATGAGAGGGAAAGGCGAGGCTGCTGCGCATGGTGGCGTGCCAGGGGATCTCTATATTAAAGTACGCGTTAAGGATGATGCGCGTTTTGAACGTGATGGATACAATTTGTATTCAACGATTGAAATACCTTTCGCTACTGCGGTGCTTGGTGGCGCTATCGAAGTTGATGTGGTTGATGGGGGTAAAGAAACAATTAAAATTCCAGTTGGCATGCAGTCTGGGTCTGAATTTGTGATTAAGCAAAAAGGCGTTGCGCATCCTTCAGGTAAACGTGGCGAATATGTTGTCACGGTTCACATAGCTGTACCAAAGAGTGTAACGAGAGAACAAAAAAAGATGCTTGAGGATTTGCATCTTTAATCGCGTTGTTTAATTGAGAACGTAGACAGTTTCTCCGGCTGGTGAATGAATAACAACTCCTTGTAATCCATCCTGCACCACAAATCTATAACCAACTGTTTTGATATCTGGATCTGGCCAATAGTCATTCGAATTAATAAGTTTTTTACCTACAAAGATTTTCGCGCGCTGCACGAGGATTTTTTGTTGTTCTTTGAGTTTATCTTTTAAATCACTTTTTTCTAAAGCCATGTATCGTAGCTGTGTTCCTGTTAAATCGTTAATTGAGGGTATTTGTTCCTCGATATCAATAGATATACCTGATTCTTGAGAACACATCTTGTCGAGTTCGTAGAGATATTGCTCCTTAAAAAGATTTGGATTGTTGCGATAGAGCGGATTACTGAGTAAATCTTTCGCAAGTTTCTTTGATGCATTGTCCATGCCAGTTAAGCCATGATGCACCACCACTTCTTCTTGACCCATTTTCACAATCTCTTGTAACACCTTCTCTTTGATTTCTGCCTTTTTTTCATCATTTTGAAGATATTCTTGATTTTGCTCGTTGTTTGTTTTTAATTCACCCGCCTGCGCCCCCGATGCCAATCCTAAACCAGCTAACGTACCAAGAAGTACGTTTTTTAGAGGATTATTTTTTGGACGCATTTTATCGAATTGTGACATGACTGCATTATAACATAATGTAATTTTTAATTACCAATTTTCAAAAAATTAAGGTTGAGAGTGGAAAGGGAAAAGGGAGGAGTAAAACTGGCCCCTCCTAACAGGATGGGAAAAAGGGGGGGTAATACATAAAATTACAACCCCCTATAATCCCCCTGTTAGGGGGATACAAAAACAACTCAGAATGACGTACTCTCCCAATCTAATCTTGTTTATCCCCAGCACCGACTCCTGACTCCTGACTCCTGACTTCTGTTTTGTGTTATAATAGTAACATGGATTTTTTAACAAACATTAACTGGTCACAGCCGAGTTGGGATTTGTTTATCGTATTACTTTTTGTTGTATCTGCGTTTTTGTATGGCCTTTCGCTTGGACGCGACAGAATTTTGGTTATCCTAACTTCAATCTATATGGCGCTTGCGATTATCAATACCGCGCCATACATGGAGGGTTTTGATATCAGCGTTCAAATCAACAACGGTTCAGTTTTGAAGGTGAGTGTATTTCTTGGAATGTTTGCTGTAATTTTTTTCTTGGTATCAAGAAGCGCTATCGCGCGTACATTTGGCGGAACGAGTTATGGAAGTTGGTGGCACGCAATCGTGTTTTCGTTTTTTCATACAGGACTCATGCTTTCGATTGTTATGCAGTATCTTCCAAAAGAAATTTTGGATAATATCTCGGAGCCAATGCGTCAATATTTCATGGCAGATCCAGCGCGTTTCTTTTGGCTCGTAGCGCCAATAATTTCAATGGTGCTTGTAGGGGACGATAAGGATCAAGTGAATAAATGATTACATGAATAAGATAGTTACAACAATTGTTATCGCAACAATACTTCTTAGCTCAAGAAGTGTTTTTGCATCAATTTTTGTTGATTATATTGTTGACACGGATACAGCGACTACTGGTAACCAAGGTCAATTTGTGATTCGTGATTTGGATTTAGTTGATGTGGAGAGGGTTGAAGCGGGGGGTGGGATTGAAGTTGCTGGCAAAGTAATTAAAAATACTATCACAGATTCAAATACAACGACCGATGCAATTGATTTATTTACTATTACAAATACAAGTCCTTCTTTTTTTCCATTTGTTCTAAAAGAGGATCGATTGACATTACGTGGTAATACTACAAGTGAATTTGAATTATTACCAAAAGATAATGAGATTGAATTTATTAATCAAAAAACACCATCAACTGATTATAGTTCTTTGATATTTCGCGGCGCTACTGGCAACTATTTTAAAATATCAACTCCAAAGGCAAGTACACACTTTCCATTTTTTGAGTTTGGAGACTCAGCTGGCGCTAATAAAAAAATTATTTTTGGTAAAGACGCTAATAGTCAAAGTCGTATAGTATTCCCTGGACTAAAATTCGAAAGAGCGAAATTAGTTATTACCAATAATGCAATGCTTGAGGCTGCTGAATTAAATTTTGATTCAAATTCAAGTTTATCTTACGAAGGGAGTGGTGATAATGGGTCAGTAGTTACGGTTAATAAACTTACGTTTGCCACAGGAAATTCATTAAAAATAGACAATGAAATGTGTTTGAAAAATAGTAGTAGCGTCTTAGGATTTTATGCTAGCAATTGTAGCACGCTAGCCAATATCGAATTAACTGGTTTTGCTAAAAGAACAATAGATCCATCGGCTGATGCTGATTTCATTAATGCTAGTTGGGCAAAATCAAATGGCGTGATGATCCCTGATACAGGAATTTTTCAATTAGCGCTTATAGATGATTTTTGTACCAGCAACGCCGACTGTAGTGATATTTGGAAATATTCACAATTAGCAGATCATGATCCTTACGCACCATAATCATATGAAAAATAGATTTATTGTAATATTGCTATCAACATTATTCACAACAACTTTTGTTCAAGCTGGTTCAGTTTTTTATTCTCAACCAAACACTTCACGCTTGCAGTTTCAAGATAATGTTTTAATTCGAGAATTAAATTTATCTGAAATACGCTCACTTAATGGCTTGAGATTTTCTTCTAGTGGCGTTGTGGTTCGTGCTGATGAGTTTGAGGTGAGTAGAGGTGCTGACAAGAAAATAACATTACATAATGGATTTAATTTGTTTGGAAAGACTAATTTACAGGTTGATGGTGTAAGTGGTGTTGTCGGGTATAAAAGTAGCTTACTTGATAAAGATTTAAACATAAAAAATTCTCTTGGTTCGCGTTTTATTAATTTTGGAGCAATTGATAATGGATTACAAATTGATACTGAAATCAGTAATGCAAGCGATAACCCTTTATTGAAGTATAATGTTATCGATGGTGTGGCGACGTTAAAATTAGATAGCGATTTAGCACCAGCTATACCCCCTGACTTTAAAGTTAATAATTCCCTATCTTTTGGTGATTTTGGGTTAACCATCGGAAGTTCAGCTAATACCACACTTATTACTGATACGAATGATGGATTAAAATTCAATACTCTAAAGCTAGTAAGCATCGATCCTGAAAATAC
>JADLGS010000099.1 GCA_020849205.1 Candidatus Falkowiibacteriota bacterium
ACAAAAAAGAGTAGTGCGAAAAAAGTGAATATTCCTTGTGCCATATTATTCTCCGTAAGGTACATGTGAGAGCAATAGGATACAAAAAAATAAGCAAGTCGTCAATAATGAAAAAACCCCGCTAGGCGGGGTCGTTGTGTTCGGGGAGATCGGGAGTTGTTTGTCGCGCGAAGTCGGGAATGTATCCATATTCTTTACCATCTGTGTCAGTATACAAAACTGGTTGCGGTAAAGCATCGTGTTCATTTGGAAGTTGCGCCCAAAACTGTTCTCGAGGGTCAATGTTGAGTTGTGTTCGAAATAATCGAATAACACCACTGATGCCATCTTGCGCTATTTCAGGTGTTGCGCTGTTATTGATGATATCATCAAAAAACTTTTGTGCTCGCATGTCGTGGAGCTTTTTGAATAATCCCCAGAGCTCCGTCCTGTCGGGAATTTTTTTGTTGCGTGTCATGGTGACACCTCCTTATAGACGAGTATTGAATCAAAGTATGTTATTTGTGTCAATCAAAAAACCTCGACTAAATGTCGAGGTTTTTAACTGTCTTTGCATTCGTCTGAATGAAGCGTTTGCGATGTGATACTTCGTCACCCATGAGGATTTCAAAGATTTCATCTGCTTTCGCCGCGTCTTCAACGGTTACTTGCTTAAGGGTTCGTACTGCAGGATCCATAGTCGTTTCCCAGAGTTGTTCAGGATTCATTTCTCCAAGACCCTTGTAGCGTTGAATATTAACTTTTGTGGTGCCGATATATAAAGCGTTAGGATTTTCTTCTTCGCCTTCTTCAGGTACGTGTTCTTCGCTAGTTTCTGCTTTCTCTTTTTTCTTTTCCTCTTTTTTATCTTCAGCAGCTTTTCTCCACTTGTTTAAAACTTCTTCTTTTTCTTCGTCGCTATACACATACGCAAATTCCTTTCCTTTTGAAAGTTTGTAAAGAGGTGGTTTTGCGATGTAGATGTGGCCATTGGTTACCAATGCTGGGAGATGGCGATAAAAAAGAGTGAGAAGGAGAGTGCGGATATGCGCTCCATCAACGTCGGCGTCCGTCATGATAACAACTTTGTGATAACGCAAATCTTCGAGATTAAATAATTCTCCAATATTTGTTCCAAGCGCGATAATAAGAGACTTAACTTCATTGTTCGCAAGCATCTTGTCGAGACGCGCGCGTTCAACGTTGAGAATTTTTCCGCGAAGAGGGAGGATAGCTTGAAAATCTCTGTTTCGCCCTTGTTTTGCAGAACCACCCGCAGAGTCACCCTCAACGAGATAGAGCTCACACTCCGAAGGAGTGCTTGAAGAACAGTCGGCAAGTTTGCCCGGCAAATTAAATCCGTCGAGTGCTCCTTTGCGAAGTACTGTGTCACGGGCAGCGCGCGCCGCAAGGCGCGCCTTTGCTGCAAGCAAACACTTGCCGACAATCGCTTCTGCATCGCGTGGATTTTCTTCGAGGTACTGTCCAAAAGCTTCGCTCATTGCAGTTTCAGCAATTCCTTTTACTTCTGCGTTTCCAAGTTTACCTTTTGTTTGACCTTCGAATTGTGGGTTTGGGAGTTTAACAGAGACGACAGCAGTCAGTCCTTCACGAGTATCTTCGCCGGTGAGGTTTTCATCTTTTTCTTTGAGAATGTTTTTGCTTCGGGCGTAGTTGTTGAGCGAGCGGGTGATTGCAGTTTTGAAACCAACCATGTGCGTACCGCCTTCTGTGGTATGGATGTTGTTTGCAAACGACAACGCTGTTTCGTTGTATTCGTCGACGTATTGCAAAGCGATTTCAACCTGAATATCTTCTGATTGTTTATCAACGTAAAAAATAGTGTCGTGTTTTGGATTCTTTGTGTGATTGAGGTGCCTTACGAATGATTTGATACCACCTTCAAAATAAAACGTGTGTTCAAAGTCGCTGTTTTTGCGTTGATCTTGTACAGTAATTTTAATACCTTTTGTGAGATACGCTTGTTGACGAACGTGATCTAGAATGTAATCAAGTTTGTATTCGTTAACAGAGAAAAATTGATCATCAGCGCGAAACGTAATGCGTGTTCCTGTCCCTTTTGCTTCTTTTACTTTTTTGACTTGACCAGTTGATTTTGAATCTTTGAATTCTTGTACCCACAAGTAACCGTCGCGCTTAACTTCTGCGCGTAGCCATTTTGACAGCGCATTTACTACTGAAGCACCTACACCATGCAAACCCCCTGAAACTTTGTAACCGCCATCGCCAAACTTACCTCCGGCGTGGAGAACTGTGAGTACTGTTTCGAGTGTAGAGACTCCTGTCTTTTTGTGTTTTTCGACTGGGATACCACGACCATTATCAGTAACTGAAACTGAACCATCGTCGTTGAGCGTAACGATAACTTCGGTAGCATGTCCTGCCATCGCTTCGTCGATTGAGTTATCAACGATTTCCCAGATCATGTGGTGGTAACCTTCAAAAGCAGTGTTACCAATGTACATTCCTGGGCGCTTGCGCACTGGTTCAAGACCTTCGAGTACGGTAATTTGATCGGCACCGTATGATGCGTTATTTTTTGGTTTCTTTTCTTCTTTTGCTGCCATAGTAAAACGGGTAAGCGTAAATGTTAAAAATACGAATACAGTATACCAGTAACGAGTAAATGAGGGTAGTGGATAAGTGGGCATCGCGAGTACGCGATGCGATTCGCGGATTCGCGATTTTGTCCTTGACAAAATATCCATATTATAGTACATTACGGTGTCGTCCTTTATTATCAACAAAACCAACCCTCTAAGGAGGATTTATGAGTGGAATCAATGCAACTATCAAGCCAGCAGATCATCACGCTGGCGGACAAGATGCTCATGCGCCCAGTACTCATCACGACACTCACGAAAGCGTTGTGACTGAAGCGGATCACGAGATCAGTGATCGCGGATTTTATGCTGATGAGCTTAGCGATGCTGTCTTTCACTCCATTACAGGAGGTAAGCATCTCTCATTTATGAACGGATCTGAGATTCACTTTAGTCTCGCCGCTCTTGATCGCGCAGTGCTCCATGCGACACCGCATCAACACAGCACGAAGGGAAGCGTTCCTTTTGATGCCTACTTTTTTGTAGCAGTTAAGGATAATCATGCACAGCTTGCGTATGAAGTGATCAAAGCCGTTTCTAGCAGATTTAACGGTAAGGCACCCGCTATCCATAAGCAAGCGGTTGGTCTCGCGTCAGTTGGTAAAATTGTGCATTATGTTGTTCTTACAAAGCGTACTCTCACATCAGAGTTTCAGCACAGTTATTGTGGTGATCGTAAGATTGCCTTGTTGGTTGGTGGTACGCTTCGTGAAGATACGGCGTATATCCAGAAGTTGCTCGAAACTGCTGCTGATCGTGTTGTAACGATGCTTTCGTCTGTCGACAAAGCTGAGCTCGAAATCAGCAAAGAGCAAGTTTTGGAAGATATTCATACCCCATTTGATTTCAGTGCCTTTAAGGACGACCACTGAGAGAGGATGGAATGTCTACAGGCCGCGTGCATACGCGGCCTTTTTTTGTTATAATTATTTTGTATGGAAAATTATCAACAATATTCTGATAAAGATCTCAAGAGAAGTTTGTGGTATGTATCTCACAAAATTATTCTCAAAAATATTTTTTTGGGAGTTTTATTTTTTCTAAATCTTGTGGTGTGGGGATATGTGCTCTTTGGTCTCGTGTTGACGTGTGGAGTTAATTTATCGGGGTATCGAGATGTGCAATACGGAATTGTTGTTGACGAAACGCTCAATCAAGAATATTTACTTGAACAAACGCGTCCAAAAAATATTTCAACACAATCAATCAAGACTCTTCCTTCTGGATCTGGTCGTATTGATGCTTTGGCGTTGGTAAAAAATCCAAATCAGTTTTGGGGTGCGACTTTTACCTATCAATTCGTGGGTCAGGGAACTGGGTTTAGCAAACGCATTGGATTTATCTTACCCGGACAAGAAAAATATCTTTATGATTTAGACGTTGAGGCAAGTGAGGTGAGCGAAGTTGTGATTTCTGATGTTGTATGGACGCGTTACAATGATTTTGTTGAACAACAAAAAATTCACGAAAAAATTGCATTGAGTGATGTTGTTTTTACTCCTGCGGGTAGCGACGTTGGATCTACGAGCGCCGTCACTGCTACTGTTACCAACAACACAACTTTCGATTACTACGAACCAACATTTTTTGTAACCTTACTTCGGGGCGGAGAAGTAGTTGCCGCGCAAAGCCTCACTATTGACGAACTTCGCTCTGGACAATCCCGTACACTGGATGTACGATGGGTTGAGTCAGTTCCTGCTTTGACTGAAATTGGAATTTTTTCTGACATCAACTACCTCAGTCCAGAAGCGTTTATCAAATTATAAACATTCATGAAGCTTTCGCTTCGTACCCTCACTCTTCGATTTGATTGGATTTTGTTTTTTGCTACCTTTGTTATTGTAGCGCTTTCAATCATCGTTTTATATTCTATTGCGCTTGCGACGCAAGATGCTACCGATCTGCTCAATTTCAAGAAGCAGTTGTTTTTTGCTTTTGTTGGATTTGCGATGTACGCGCTGTTTGCGTTTAAGATTGATTACGCTTCTTTACTTTCTGCGCACAAGATTTTGTATGTCATAGGAGCATTCTTGTTGACGTTGGTTTTGGTTGCTGGGCAAACTGTTCGTGGAACGACAGGATGGTTTGTGATTGGCGGTTTTTCGTTTCAACCAGTAGAGTTGGTAAAAATTTTTATGCTTTTTAGTTTGTCTGCGTATTGCAGTGTTCACGCGCATCAACTCAAACTACCGCGTTATTTATTTGGTAGTGTTGTGGGCGTGATGGGGTATATCGCGCTTATCTTGTTGCAACCTGATTTTGGTTCAGCGTTTTTGATTGCGAGCACGTGGTTTGGTCTTGTGTTTTTTGCTGGTATGCGAAAATTACACGCGATCGGACTTGTGGTCTGTGGCGTTCTTGCTGTTGCGTTGTTGTGGTTTTTTGGATTTGCAGATTACCAAAAAGATCGTATCAAAGTTTTTTTGAATCCATCGCTTGATCCACTCGGCGCTGGGTACAACGTAACTCAATCGATGATTGCGGTTGGTTCTGGTCAATGGTTTGGAACCGGTTTGTCGTTTGGATCGCAGTCAAAGCTAAAATTTTTACCAGAAGCTCAGACTGATTTCATTTTTGCCGTCATTGCTGAACAGTTAGGTTTCGTTGGCGTCATTGTATTATTAACGTTGTTTGGCGTAATCATAGCTCGACTATTAGTTCATGCGCCGACCATTCACGAGAGTGGCGGAGGATTGTTGCTTCTTGGTATCTCACTAACACTTAGTATTCAGATTTTTGTGAACATTGGTATGAATATGGGAATCTTGCCTGTAACAGGAGTTACGTTACCACTCGTTAGTTATGGTGGTTCGTCGCTGGTAACGACATTATTGCTTCTTGGTATCGGGCAGGGAGTGATTATGCGTGGTCATCGTGAAATACTTGACTAATATTGTTATTTTGGGTATTCTCTTGTCACCCACTTGATTGACGTGTTGTGGAACATGTCATTCTAAAAAATTACATTTTTGTATGTCTACATTAGAAATTTCAGCTCAATTACGCACAGAACTTGGTAAGAAAAATCAAGAAGTGCGCTGGGCTGGTATGATCCCTGCTGTAATCTACGGCGGAAAACAAGCTTACAATATCAAGGTTCCAAAGAATCTTTTTGATAAAGTGTTTGTTGCAGCCGGAGAATCTACTATCGTGAACGTATTACTCGATGGTAAGACGATTCCAGTACTTATCAAAGAATACCAACTCGATCCTGTTACAGATGATTTGTTGCACGTTGATCTCTATGAGGTTGATATGACAAAAGAAATCACAGTACACATCGCGCTTGAATTCGTTGGTGAAGCGCCAGCTGTTAAGCTTGGTGGAACGCTTGTTCACAACATGTCACAACTCGAAGTTCGTTGTTTACCAAAAGATCTTGTTCACGAAATTAAAGTTGACGTTTCAGGTTTACAAACTTTCGAAGATAAGATTCTTGTAAGCGATCTTCCAATTCCTGCAGGCATGAAAGTGAATGCTGATGCATCTGCGCTTGTTGCGAAGGTTGATCAACAAAAAGAAGAAGTTGCTCCTACTATCTCTGAAGCTGATGCTGTTGCGGCAGTTGAATCTGCTAAACCAGTGAAGAAGGCTGAGGATGAAGAAGGTGAAGAGAAAAAGTAATCACGAATACGTGAAAGCACAAATACGCAGATGGAAACATCTGCGTATTTGTTTTACTGAGTACTTACTCCTTGATACTTACTACTTTAATTGTTA